>JALRGK010000111.1 GCA_023253415.1 Rhodocyclaceae bacterium | reverse complement strand
ATCAAACGAATCAACAATTAGCGAAAATCTAGGGAATCCAAGTTGCGACATTGTTACGACATTTTATGGAACCCATGCTGGGCAAGGGTTTCGGAAACTCAAATTATTGAGTGGGACTGACAGCACTTGAGTGCCTGTATTCGGTAACTGATCCACGACAAAGCCCTGCTAAGCCAGGGCTTTGTCGTCTGAGCACCCTATAAGACAACTGCCATGGAAATTAAAGTCAATTTTCTCGACAAGCTTCGCCTAGAGGCCAAATTCGATGATTTCACCGTTATTGCGGACCAGCCGATCCGTTATAAGGGTGATGGTTCGGCACCGGGCCCCTTCGATTATTTTCTGGCATCGTCGGCATTGTGTGCTGCGTATTTCGTCAAGCTGTACTGTGACACGCGCAACATCTCTACCGAAAATATCCGCCTCTCACAAAACAATATTGTCGATCCGGAAAACCGCTATCAGCAGACATTCAAGATTCAGGTTGAGCTGCCACCGGACATCCCTGAAGTAGACCGCCGCGGCATCCTGAGTTCGATTGAACGTTGCACAGTAAAGAAGGTCGTGCAAACCGGACCCGAGTTTGTGATTGAGGAAGTCGAGAATCTGGATGCCGATGCCCAGTCTTTGCTGACTCTGAAGCCCACTGCCGATGTCTGTACGTACATTCCGGGGAAAGATCTGCCGCTGGAAGAAACCATCGCCAATATGTCGGCGCTGTTGGCGGATCTGGGTATCAAGATCGAAATTGCTTCCTGGCGCAATATCATACCCAACGTGTGGTCCTTGCATATCCGCGATGCCCATTCGCCCATGTGCTTCACCAATGGCAAGGGGGCTACCAAAGAAAGTGCGCTGGCCTCAGCTTTGGGCGAATACATCGAGCGACTGAATAACAACCATTTTTATGCAGGCGCATTCTGGGGCGAAGACATCGCCAACGCACCCTTTGTACATTATCCGAACGAACGCTGGTTCAAAGCGGGCAAGAAGGATGCACTGCCGGCAGAAATTCTCGATGACTACTGTCTGCAAATCTACAATCCCGACGGCGAGCTACATGCTTCGAACCTGATCGACACTAACTCTGGCAATAGCGAACGTGGTATCTGTTCACTGCCGTTTATCCGTCGGTCGGATGGCGAGACCGTATACTTCCCTTCGAATCTTGTTGAAAACCTGTTTGTCAGCAACGGCATGAGTGCGGGTAACACGCTGGCAGAGGCACAAGTGCAATGCCTCTCCGAGATTTTTGAACGGGCCGTCAAGCGCGAGATCCTGGAGGGCGAAATCGCCCTGCCTGATGTGCCGAAGGACGTGTTGGCCAAATACCCCGGCATTCTGGCCGGGATTGAAGGATTAGAAGCGCAGGGCTTCCCCGTGCTGGTTAAGGATGCGTCACTGGGCGGCCAATACCCGGTGATGTGCGTCACCCTGATGAACCCGCGTACCGGCGGTGTCTTTGCCTCATTTGGTGCGCACCCCAGCTTTGAAGTGGCGCTGGAACGCAGCCTCACCGAATTGTTACAAGGCCGTAGTTTTGAAGGCTTGAACGATTTGCCGCAGCC
>JALRGK010000006.1 GCA_023253415.1 Rhodocyclaceae bacterium | reverse complement strand
AGTATTCGACGTGTCGGGTGCGGGTGATACCGTCATTGCCACGCTGGCGCTGATGCTGGCGAGCGGTGCGGATTACCCCGAAGCCGTTCGTGTGGCCAATCTGGCCGCCAGTATTGTGGTCGGCAAACTGGGTACGGCGGTTGTCACCCGTGACGAACTGCAGCAAGCACTCTAAAGTATTCATCGGAGAAGATCATGGCAGTTCTCGTTACCGGCGCAGCAGGCTTTATCGGTGCCAACATCGTCAAGGCGCTCAACGAACGTGGTATCACCGACATCATTGCCGTTGATAATCTGACCAACGCCGCCAAATTCCATAACCTGGTGGATTGTCAGATTAGCGACTACTTTGACAAGCGTGATTTTCTGCCGCGTCTGCATGCCGGCGAATTCGACGGCGAGATTGACGCCATCCTGCATCAGGGTGCCTGTTCCGACACCATGGAGCATGACGGCCACTACATGATGGAGAACAACTACCGTTACTCTATCGACCTGCTCAATTGGGCGCAGGATCAGGATGTACCGATGCTCTACGCCTCAAGTGCCGCCACTTATGGCGGTAGCACCGAGTTTCGTGAAGAGCCGGGTTGTGAAGCACCGCTCAATGTCTACGGTTACTCCAAATTGCTGTTTGACCAGATTGTGCGTCGTCGCCTCAAAAACAGCACTACCCAGATTGCCGGTTTCCGTTACTTCAACGTATATGGTCCGCGTGAGTCGCACAAAGGCCGCATGGCTTCCGTGGCCTTTCACAATTTCAATCAGTTCCGTGAACATGGCAAAGTGAAACTGTTCGAAGGCTCGCATGGTTATCCGAACGGCGGACAGCAGCGCGACTTCGTCTTTGTTGAAGATTTAGTGCGCGTTAATCTCTGGTTCCTCGAAAATCCGCAGGTTTCTGGCATCTTCAATCTCGGTTCCGGCAACGCCCAGAGCTTTAATGACGTGGCCGCTGCCACAGTAAACACCTGTCGCCGCCTGAAGGGCGAAAGTGAGTTGTCGCTAGATCAGCTGGTGGCTCAGGGCTTTATCGAATACGTGCCTTTTCCGGACGCGCTCAAAGGTAAGTACCAGGCCTACACGCAAGCGGATCTGACTCGCTTGCGTAAAGCCGGTTATGAAGCCGGGTTCCATACGGTAGAGCAGGGTGTCGGTAAATATGTGGAGTGGCTGCATGACAACCCGCCCAAACTATAAAACGCTGGCGGACACCGTCGGTCATACCCCACTGGTGCGTATACAGCGCATCGGTGCCGTAGAACTCTCCGCACAGAACAGCGTTGTCCTTGCCAAACTGGAGGGCAATAACCCAGCTGGCTCAGTCAAAGATCGTCCCGCCTTGTCGATGATCCTACATGCGGAAGCGCGTGGCCAGATCAAACCGGGTGATACGCTCATTGAAGCGACCTCGGGTAACACGGGCATTGCACTTGCGATGGCAGCAGCCATGCGTGGCTACAAAATG
Source organism: Rhodocyclaceae bacterium (assembly GCA_023253415.1). Taxonomy (GTDB): domain Bacteria; phylum Pseudomonadota; class Gammaproteobacteria; order Burkholderiales; family Rhodocyclaceae; genus Fluviibacter. The sequence goes on along the minus strand of JALRGK010000006.1, from coordinate 4,708 downwards.
ATTCTCGTCATGCCCGAGAATCAGACCATGGAACGTCGTCAAACCATGAAGGCCTATGGGGCCGAATTGGTGCTGACCCCGGTGAATGGCAGCATGGAGTTGGCACGGGATGTCGCCAACCGACTGGTTGCTGAAGGAAAGGGCGTTGTGCTGGATCAGTTTGCCAATCCGGATAACCCCATAGCGCACTATGAGGGCACTGGCCCGGAGATCTGGCGGGATACCGCAGGTCAGATCACCCATTTTGTTTCCAGCATGGGTACCACGGGCACCATCATGGGTGTGTCGCGTTATCTTAAAGAGCAGAACCCGAACATTAAGATCGTTGGCGTGCAGCCCAAAGACGGTGCGCAGATTCCCGGTATTCGCAAATGGCCGGAAGAGTACCTGCCCAAGATTTACGACAAGCATCGGGTTGATGAACTGGTTTACGTGGGGCAGGCCGAAGCAGAAGCCATGACCCGCCGACTGGCGGCCGAAGAGGGTATCTTTGCCGGTATCTCTTCCGGCGGTGCCCTGTGCGTGGCCATGGAGATTGCCCGCACCAATGCGAATGCAACCGTTGTCAGCATTGTCTGTGACCGCGGTGACCGCTATCTCTCGACCGGCGTTTTTCCGGATTAAGTCAGCGACCGATGACGCCTATTCTTGTATTCGATATCGAGACCATCCCGGATGTGGTGGGCTTGCGTAATCTCAATGAACTGCCAGCAGACTTGTCAGACGATGAAGTTGCCGAGTTGGCATTCCAGCAGCGCCGTGCCCAGGGTGGCAGCGATTTTCTGCCGCACTATCTCCACAGGATCGTGACCATCTCATGCGCCTTCCGCAGTGATGCTGGTTTCAAAGTATTTTCACTATCAGCGCCGGAACTGGAAGAGGGTGCCATCATTCAGCGCTTCTTTGATGGCCTTGAGCGACTGACCCCCGTCCTCGTTTCGTGGAATGGCGGTGGTTTTGATTTGCCCGTCTTGCATTACCGCGGTCTGATGCATGGTGTGTCAGCGCCACGTTACTGGGACCAGGGCGAGGGCGATTTTAACGACTCGCGCGAATTCAAGTGGAACAATTATGTGAGCCGTTACCATGCGCGCCATACCGACCTGATGGATCTACTGGCGCTCTATCAGCCGCGCGCCAGCGCACCGCTCGATGCCATGGCCAAGCTCATGGGTTTCCCAGGTAAGGTCGGTATGGCCGGCAACCTCGTCTGGCCCACCTGGCAAGCGGGCGACCACGCTAAGATTCGTGACTATTGCGAAACGGATGTGGTCAATACTTACCTTGTTTATAACCGCTTTCGCCTGATGCGCGGCGATATCTCTCGTGAACAGGCAGATGCTGAAGAAGCGCTCATCCGCAGCACCCTACAAGAGTCACCGGGCAGCCACTGGCAGGAGTTTCTGGCCGAGTGGCCAGTTAAGGCCGCTTGAAGTCGAACTGGCAGCGGTCTGGTGGCTCTGCTATAATCGCGGCCTTCGGACAGATGGATGAGTGGTTTAAGTCGCACGCCTGGAAAGCGTGTTTAGGGTAATACCCTAACGAGGGTTCGAATCCCTCTCTGTCCGCCAGATTCCTAAAAAAGCCCTTAAGCGTTATTTTGCTCAAGGGCTTTTTTGCTTAATCAGCCTTTAAGTTTCCGCTGTTAGATTTGTTTAAAACAACTCCAGCAGAGGAAACAAATGTCACGTGTATCTAAAATCTCGACGGTTGCATTACGTTTTCTGGCCGCCAGCACCATTGCACTTGGTTTAGTGCCGGTAACGTATGCCTATGACGGCGCAGCGTGTGCACCGTATTTCCAGAAAGATGGTGCTCAGAATTTGCCCCCGCACTTTAAGGCATTGAATCTGACGCAGGACCAGCAAGAGAAAGTACAAGCTATTTCGGCAGCGCATCAGGAACTGATGCATAAGAACATGGAGCAGCTGCGCTCTAATCGCCAAGCTGAGAAAGATCTTGTTCAGGCAAGCAGTTTTGATGAATACAAGGCGCAGAAGTTAGCCGCTCAGGATGCCAAGGTGATGGAAGCCAATAATCTGGCAACGCTACGCTTTAGACATGAGATGTATCAGATCCTGACACCGGAACAGCGCACCAAGTTCGAAGCGATGCGCAATCAGCGCCATGACATGATGCAGAAGACGCGCAAGGCGCAGTAAATTTTGTGCCGCTGGTGCTGTTTAGTTTCTAAACATGAAGTAAACGGCACCCAGCAGACACAAGCCTGCCCAGATGTAATCTGTTTTGAACGGCTCTTCCATGTAGAACAGCGCGAAGGGGACGAACACGGCGAGCGTGATCACTTCCTGAGCAATCTTTAATTGACCCAGCGAAAAGTATTGGTAACCAATACGGTTCGCCGGGACTTGTAACGTGTACTCGAACAGAGCAATGGCCCAGCTGAGTAAAACGGCTATCCACCAGGGTTTGGCTGACAGGTTTTTCAGGTGGGCATACCAGGCAAATGTCATGAAGACATTGGAGAGCGTGAGTAGCCCAATGAATGATAGCGAGCCAGACAGGTTAGATAAATTGAACATGCGGTAACGTTGCTTTACCCAACCTTCGGCAGATGTGCCAGCGAAGACGTAATCGCATCGGCCGGGTAATCAAAGTCTTCCAGTTGGTTCGAGAAGAATTTGTCGTACGAAGCCATGTCGAAGTGGCCGTGGCCGGTGAGCCCGATGAGGATAGTCTTGTCTTCGCCTGTGGCTTTACAGCGTAGTGCTTCATCAATAGCGCCCCGAATCGCATGGCAAGACTCAGGCGCAGGGATGATGCCTTCGGCACGTGCAAACTGAACGCCCGCTTCAAAGGTGGCCACTTGTGGCACGGCAATGGCTTCCACGAGTTTTTCGTGGAAGAGTTGCGAGACCAGTGGGGAGTCGCCATGGTAACGCAAACCACCGGCATGGATACCCGGTGGCATGAAGTCATGGCCCAGGGTGTACATCTTCATGATGGGGGTGTAACCGGACGCATCACCGTAGTCGTAGGCATAGGCGCCTTTGGTAAGCGTTGGGCAGGAGGTTGGCTCTACGGCTACGCAGCGCAGGTTGGCCGCGCGTTTATCGCCTGTTGCCTTATCTGCCAGGAACGGGAAGGCGATGCCGCCAAAGCTGGAGCCGCCACCGCATGGCCCAAAAATCACATCCGGGTACATGCCAACCTTTTCGAATTGCTTCTTGGCCTCCAGACCAATCACGGTCTGGTGCAGCAGGACGTGATTGAGCACGGAACCGAGGGTGTAGCAGGTATCCGGTTGCGAGGCAGCCTCTTCAACCGCTTCTGAAATAGCTAGGCCCAGTGAGCCCTGGCAATTGGGGTCTGCTGCCAACGCAGCGCGACCGGCATTGGTGAGGTTAGTTGGGCTGGCGAAAACTTCCGCACCCCAGGTTTGCATCATCGAACGGCGGAATGGCTTCTGCTCGTAGCTCACCTTCACCATGTACACGCGCACCGGTAGGCCGAACATCTGGCCGGCAAAGGCGATCGACGAGCCTCACTGGCCGGCACCGGTTTCTGTAGTGAGGCGTTTGGTACCGGCCAGCTTATTGTAATAAGCCTGTGGCACGGCCGAGTTTGGTTTGTGCGAACCGGCTGGCGATACGCCTTCATATTTGTAGAAAATCTTGGCGGGGGTGCCCAGTGCCTGTTCCAGGCGTAAGGCACGGCAGAGCGGCGCAGGGCGCCATAGGGCATAAATCTGGCGCACTTCTTCCGGTATTTCGATCCAGCGTTGGGCAGACATTTCCTGCTCGAGAATTGGACCGGGGAAAATGGCCCCCATCATTTCGGGAGATACTGGTTGACCATCGGGGCCGAGCGGCACGGATGGTGGGGTGGTCATGTCCGCCACAACGTTGTACCAGTGCGTTGGGATTTCGTTCTGGTCCAGATTGATGCGTAATGGCGTCATGGCGGCTACTCCTGAGATCAATAGATCTGCACATTATCCACCTCGTATAATGGCCATGCAAAACTATAAGGAATGATGATGGCAACACCCGTATCAGAACAGGCTTTGTTATTGGCTAAACAGATGGGCGTAGAGAATCCGTCTGCGGAAGTGATTGAGACCTATACGAGAATCCTGGCCAGAACATCGTTAATGGTGCCGCTGGGGCCTACGCGATCTGCGATGCGGGACAATGCCGAAGATAACCGGGAATATCCGGATGAAAAGGACTACGCCTTCTTCAAGGAAATGCTGGAGAAGACGGCGATTAATGAATTCTTCCAGCATGAAGAATGGGGTCCGCATCGCCTATTGATGGATATGTACGTGCTGGATGATCAGCACAGCGTGCCGGCGTATCGGGTGTTATGGAATGAACGGCAACGCTTCCTGGCGGCGCATAACGATGACATCGACTCCTTTAAGGGTATTGTCGAGCCAATGGTTGCTGCAGTGTCGATGCTGTTGGGTGCAGATTGGGCCAGCTGGGCGCTGGACGTAGGCCAGCCTAAGAAGGCCTGAGATAGAAAAACTGACAGCCAGAGCGCGTTACCTTATCGCAGGATCAGTGTGAGCTGTAACCGATTCAGTAGACATGGACTTGAGCGAATTGCGCCCCCTCGCATAGTACCGGACTCACGTACCGCAGTGTTGAATGTCGGCTTTTAGGGTTGTAAAAAGGTTCGATGTAATCGAACATATCGGATCTGGCTTCTGATCGAGTACGATAGACCTTTCGGCTCACCC
>JALRGK010000249.1 GCA_023253415.1 Rhodocyclaceae bacterium | reverse complement strand
ACTGGCACCAAGCCTGGTGCAGCGGGCATACCGGCTACCCCCTGGTCGATGCCGCCCAGCGACAACTGGCTCAAACCGGGTGGATGCACAACCGGCTGCGCATGGTCAGCGCGTCTTTCTATACCAAAGATCTTGGCCTGGACTGGCGCGCTGGGGAGGCCTGGTTCGCTCAATGGCTACTGGACTTTGACCTATCGGCCAACAATGGCGGCTGGCAGTGGTCGGCTTCAACCGGTTGCGATGCCCAGCCCTGGTTCCGGATTTTCAACCCGGTCACGCAATCCGAACGCTTTGACCCCAAAGGCAAATTTATTCGTCGCTACGTGCCTGAACTGGCCACCGTACCCGACAAATATATTCATGCCCCCTGGACCATGCCCGCAGAGACCCAGGCCAACTGCGGGGTGCTCATTGGCCGCGACTATCCGACCCCGATCGTAGATCACGCCGAAGCCAGACAACGAACACTGGCTCGATTCAAGGCAGCTACTGGAGAAGCAACGGACGTAAAAAAACCGGGATAACCCGGCTCGGTCTGCATCAGATATCGGCGATGCGCATCAATAATTCGTCATCGGTCACCGGTTTAACCAGGTAATCTATGGCCCCCTGACGCAAACCCCAGACCTTGTCCGTGTCCTGTCCTTTATTCGAAATCAGGATCACCGGAATACGAGCGATGGCTTCGTCGTCGCTCCGCGTCAGGGCGCGGGTTGCCTGATAGCCGTTCAGACCGGGCATCACAACTTCCATCAGAACTAGGTCCGGTCGATCACGTCGGGCCACAGCAACACCCTCTTCGCCATCGGCAGCAACCAGCACCCGATAACCGGCCGCGGTAAGTACACCGCTCAACTGGGCACGTTCAATTGGTGAGGGTTCAACCACCAGAATTGTTTGTATTGTCACCTGGAGGCTCCCTCTAGCGCTCGGATCAGAGCTCGATCATCTCGAAATCTTCTTTACGCAGCCCACACTCTGGGCAAACCCAGTTCATGGGCACATCAGCCCAGAGCGTACCCGGCGCAATACCGTCTTCCGGCAAGCCGGCTTCTTCGTCGTAAATAAATCCACAACCCAGACACATCCAGGACTTGAAAGACTGACCGCTCATGGTGAAACCCTAGGCAAGAAGAATCATACGGATTGATACAATGTGCCCATCCTAACCGATGCCATACCCCGCTGTCATCACGTTGTCATGATTATTGACAACGGATTTGTTGATTTATTTTTTTGTCCTACGCTACCCTGTTCATAGTGACTCATTCCTTCATTTTTCCCGGTTTTGTCTATGCCGTCACACCGGACCAGACAGACACAGCCTTGCTGCTCGCACAGGCGCATGCGGCACTGGCAGGTGGTGTCCGCATGCTGCAGTACCGGGACAAGATCAGTCCCGTCGCCGAAAAGCTCAAACGCGCCCGGGCACTTACCGCCCTCTGCCATGAACAAGGTGCGAAGCTCATCATCAACGATGACGTGGTGCTGGCCATCGCCTGCGGTGCAGACGGCGTTCATCTGGGGGGCACCGATGGTAGCCTCCGCGATGCTCGCCGACTGTTACCGCCCAGCTGCATCATTGGTGCTTCCTGCTATAACGATCTGAATCTTGCACACCAAGCTATTGCCGATGGTGCCAGTTACGTGGCCTTTGGCGCCTGTTTCGATTCACCCACTAAACCGGCCGCACAGCGTGTAACAAATGATCAGCTGATCAGGTTTCGCGCTGCGTTAGGCTCGACTGTGGCCATTTGTGGCATTGGGGGCATTACGCGCGACAATGTTGCCGAACTGGGGACGAGCGTTAACGCCGTTGCACTCATCTCTGAGTTGTTCGGCTCGCCAGCGCAACCGGCCACCCCCGAACAGGTACACGACCGGGTCCAGCAGTTTCTGGCCGAACCCGCTATCACTTGATGCTCTGATTTCCTTCTAACCTCCACCGATCACACACAGACCATGACCAGCCGCAACGAACAACTCTTCGCCGAAGCCCAACGCCACATTCCCGGCGGCGTGAACTCACCGGTCCGCGCTTTCCGCGGCGTCGGCGGCACACCCCGCTTTTTCGCCTCCGGCAAGGGCCCGCGCGTCACGGATGCCGACGGCAAGATCTATCTCGACTATGTGGGCTCCTGGGGCCCGTTAATCCTGGGCCATGCAGACCCGGATGTCTTAGAGGCCGTGCAAACCACTGCTGCCCGCGGCCTGACCTTCGGCGCGCCGACCGGCGCCGAAGTCGAGATGGCTGATCTACTGTGCGAACTATTGCCCTCACTGGAAATGGTGCGTCTGGTCTCCTCGGGAACGGAAGCCACCATGAGCGCCATCCGTCTCGCCCGTGGTTTTACTGGCCGCGACCTGATTATCAAATTCGAAGGCTGCTATCACGGCCATGCCGACAGTCTTCTCGTGAAGGCCGGTTCGGGGCTCCTCACCTTCGGCAACCCGTCATCGGGCGGCGTACCCGCCGATGTGGCAGCGCACACGCTGGTACTACCTTATAACGACATCGAAGCTTTCAACGAAGCGGTTGAGACATATGCCGACCAGCTGGCAGCCGTCATCGTCGAACCCATCGCTGGCAACATGAATCTGGTCGATCCGGGCAAAACCTTCCTGCAGACACTGCGCGATGGCTGCACCCGCGTTGGTGCCGTGCTGATTTTCGATGAAGTGATGACCGGTTTCCGCGTTGGCCTCCAGGGCGTGCAAGGTCATTACGGCATCACGCCTGATCTCACGACACTGGGCAAGATCGTCGGCGGCGGCATGCCGCTGGCTGCCTTTGGTGGCCGCAAGGATATTCTGACCTGCCTGGCACCGCTGGGCCCGGT
>JALRGK010000228.1 GCA_023253415.1 Rhodocyclaceae bacterium | reverse complement strand
ACAGCGCCGCTTGCGGCCAGTGACTGTGCCGAACTCGCGGCCCACCGTCGACATCTGGTGGCCTGGCGTACCTTCGGTATCAATATCCAGTTCACTCGGGAATGGTCCCCCACCGACGCGGGTGGTGTACGCCTTGGTGATGCCGAGGATGTAGTGGAGCATGCCCGGGCCCACCCCGGTGCCAGCCGATGCCTGACCCGCAACACAGTTGGACGAGGTGACAAACGGATAGGTGCCGTGGTCGATGTCGAGCAGCGTGCCTTGTGCACCTTCGAACAGCAGATTCTGGCCGGCCTTGTTGGCGGCATAGAGTGCGGCCGAGACATCGCCAACCATAGGCTTGATCTTCTCGGCATCCGCCAAGGCCTGCGCCAGAATGGTGGCGTGGTCGAGCGGTTCGGCGCCCAGGTACTGGGTAAGCACGAAGTTATGATAATCCAGCAGCTCTTTCAGCTTGGCCGAGAGGGTTTCCGGGTGGAAGAGATCGTAAACGCGCAAGGCACGACGGGCAACCTTATCTTCGTAAGTGGGTCCGATCCCTTTACCGGTAGTACCGATCTTGGTGTCGCTGCAGCGCTTAGCCTCACGGGCACGATCCAGTGCCGCATGGTACGGCAGAATAACCGGGCAGCCCGGGCTGATGGTAAGACGACCACGAACTTTGAGGCCATCGGCTTCCAGTGTGGCGATTTCGCTCAACAGGTGATGCACATCCAGCACGACACCATTACCGATGAAGCAATGCACACCATCACGTACGATACCGGACGGCACCAGGTTCAGTTTGTATTCTTTCTCACCGATCACCAGGGTGTGACCAGCATTATGCCCCCCCTGAAAACGGACGACGCCGCCCGCGTTATCAGTAAGCCAGTCAACGATCTTGCCCTTGCCTTCGTCACCCCACTGGGTACCCACTACTACGATATTTTTAGCCATACGTTACGTTTGTTCTAGAAGAAATAAATCAAAAAAACCCGACCATTCAGCCTTAACAAGCCTGAAGAACCCACTTGCCCTGAATCTGGATCAATTCGCGATCACACACGATGCCACTATAGACGATCTGGCCATTGACGCCACCCACACCGACCGACCGCGTTTCACCCGGAAGCGCATCAACCACACTCTCACCCCGTTCACGCAGAACCTTGATGGCCTGGGCTCGTGCCTGTCGATCGACTTCGGCGGCGTCAACCGCCAATGCTGGCGCAAATACGGCAGCCTGTGCCAGAGGTAAATTGGCCAGACGGCAGAGTTCACGCACATCCAGCGAAAAACCGGTTGCGGCTCTGGCTCGGCCAAAGGCCGCACCAATGCCGTCATAACGCCCGCCCAGTACCATGGCGGCACTGCGCCCCTGGCAATAAGCGGCGAAGACGATACCGTTGTGGTAGTGATACCCACGCAGATCCGATAGATCAAAATACAACCGCTGCTTCGTCTAGCGGTAGCGGTACAACTGGCAACTGGGGTATAACAAGCCAATCAACTAATACAGCAAACACTTTTGGTAGTGCTGAGTTTTATATTCCAAACAAACAACAAATCTTAAGAGAGTATGAAATTAGTATTCGTTTCTTGAGTGTTGGTTGTGTAATTAGAG
>JALRGK010000185.1 GCA_023253415.1 Rhodocyclaceae bacterium | reverse complement strand
CCTTCACCTTATCAACGCGCTGCTGCACGGCGAGATATTCGATGATGCGATCCTTAACACGCTCCAGGCCGTAGTGATCCTGATTCAGAATCTTCTCGGCACCGGCCAGGTCTTTGCTGACGCGGGTTTTCTTCTTCCACGGCAAGCCGACCAGCGTATCAATGAAGTTGCGCACGACCGTGGCTTCCGCCGACATCGGCGACATCAGCTTGAGTTTTTTCAGTTCGGATTCGGCCTTCTTGAGCGCTTCCTTGCTCATACCGGCAGCCTTGATCTTCTTCTCGAGTTCTTCGAGATCGGCACCCTCTTCACCTTCACCCAGTTCATTCTGGATGGCTTTGACCTGTTCGTTCAGGTAATACTCGCGCTGCGACTTTTCCATCTGGCGCTTGACGCGGCCACGGATGCGCTTTTCCACCTGCAGGATGTCGATTTCGGATTCGAGCTGGCCGAGCAGCCGTTCGGTACGCTCACGCACGCCGAGCAGCTCCAGCACTTCCTGCTTCTGCTCCAGCTTGAGTGGCAAGTGGGCGGCAATGGTGTCGCACAGACGGCCGGTATCTTCGATGCCCGAGATCGACGACAGGATCTCCGGCGGGATCTTTTTGTTGAGCTTGATGTATTGGTCAAACTGGGCGACCAAGGCACGACGCATGGCCTCGACCTCGTTGTCGTCGTTACCCTCGCTATCCAGGACGGTGGCATCGGCAAAGAACAGATCGTCCTGCGCTTCGATGTTACCAACGCGGACACGTCGCATGCCTTCGACCAGCACCTTCACCGTGCCATCCGGCAGCTTCAGCAGTTGCAGAATGCTGGCTACACAGCCCACGTCATAAAGCTGGCTCGGGGCAGGATCATCATCCGCCGCCGACTTCTGGGCGAGCAACACCACGGACTTACCGTCTTCCATGGCCAGCTCCAGCGCCTTGATCGACTTCGGTCGACCTACAAAGAGCGGAATGACCATTTGCGGAAAGACCACAACATCGCGCAGCGGCAGCATTGGCAAGCGGAGCTGCTGGCCCGGCTGCAGCTGTGCTGCCTTCTCTTGAGACGTCTCGGCCGCCTTCAGTTCGGCGCTTTCCTCGTTCTGGTCTTCGGGGTTTTCAATTTGATCGGTCATCACTGTGGCCTTTATGGTTCTGTTCTCTCTCGGGGCATCCCCTACAGGGCGTTATGACCTATGGGGGATACTGTGCCGCAGTTGGGGGTGGCACCGCGCTTTTCAAGCGGCAACCCCCGGCGTTCCGAACTTAGCCTGCCTGCGCCTGGGCGCCTTCCTGCAAGACATACAAAGGTTTGCTATCGCCGGTAATAGCGGCTTCTTCAACGACCACCTTGGCGATATCGGTGCTACCCGGCAGATCGTACATGGTGTCGATGAGCGTGGCTTCCACAATCGAGCGCAGACCACGGGCACCGGTTTTACGCTCCAGCGCACGCTTGGCAATCGCCTTCAGTGCCTCGGGGCGGAATTCCAGTTCGACACCTTCCATCTGGAAGAGCTTCTGGTACTGCTTGGTCAGCGCGTTCTTCGGCTCGGTCAGAATTTTGACCAGGGCCGCTTCCTCCAGTTCATCGAGCGTTGCCACGACGGGCAGACGACCGATGAGTTCCGGGATAAGGCCGTACTTGATCAGATCTTCCGGCTCCACCACCTTGAGCAGCGTGGTAATGGCCTTCTCTTCCTTACCGGTCACCTCGGCACCAAAGCCGATCCCGGTTTTCTCGGTGCGGTTACGAATGACCTTATCGATGCCCTCGAAGGCACCACTACAGATGAACAGAATATTGGTGGTATCGACCTGGACGAAATCCTGGTTCGGGTGCTTGCGCCCACCCTGCGGTGGTACCGAGGCGACGGTGCCTTCAATCAGTTTGAGCAGCGCCTGTTGCACACCCTCACCCGACACATCTCGCGTGATTGAGGGGTTATCCGATTTACGCGAGATCTTGTCGATTTCGTCAATGTAAACGATACCCTGACGGGCCTTTTCCACATCGTAGTCACACTTCTGCAGCAACTTCTGGATGATGTTCTCGACATCTTCACCCACATAGCCGGCTTCGGTCAGTGTGGTGGCATCGGCCATAACGAAGGGCACATCCAGCAGGCGGGCCAGCGTTTGCGCCAGTAGCGTCTTACCCGAACCGGTCGGGCCAATCAGCAGGATATTGGACTTGGAAAGCTCAACACCATCATCCTTATTGGCGTTCGGCAGGCGCAGGCGCTTGTAGTGGTTATACACCGCCACGGCGAGAATCTTTTTAGCCGCATCCTGCCCGATGACGTATTCGTCCAGTGTCGCGCGAATTTCGCGCGGCGTCGGCAACCCTTCTTTGGCGGCACGCACTTCTTCTTCGGCTTCATCCTGAACGATGTCGGTACAAAGCTCGATACACTCATCACAGATGAACACCGAGGGACCAGCGATCAGCTTTTTAACTTCATGCTGGCTCTTACCGCAGAACGAGCAATACAAGGGCTTTTCTGTGTCCTTGCTTGCGTCGTTTTGTTGATCTTTACTCATAACAATCACTTTCTAGAAAGACTAAGACTGTGGGCAGCCAATCCGGCGACGGTTAGGCAACTTCGCCGCGCTTACCCAGTACTTTATCGATCAGGCCATAGGCCACAGCCTCATCCGCCGACATGAAATTGTCGCGGTCTGTATCACGCTCGATACGCTCGACATCCTGTCCCGTGTGGGCTGCCAGCATATTGTTCAGCTTGGCGCGCAGCGAGAGGATCTCCTTGGCATGGATCTCGATATCCGAGGCCTGCCCCTGGAAGCCCCCCAGCGGCTGATGAATCATGACGCGCGAGTTGGGCAGTGAGAAGCGCTTACCCTTGGCACCGGCCGTCAGCAGGAAGGCGCCCATGGAGGCCGCCTGGCCCAGACACAGGGTCGAGACATCGGGTTTGATGAACTGCATGGTGTCGTAAATCGACAGACCCGCCGTGACTGAACCACCCGGCGAGTTAATGTAGAGGTGAATGTCCTTGTCCGGATTCTCGGCTTCCAGGAACAACAACTGGGCGACGACCAGGTTGGCGCTCATGTCATTGACCGGCCCCACCAGAAAGACCACGCGTTCCTTGAGCAGGCGTGAGTAGATATCAAAAGCACGCTCACCTCGGCCACTTTGCTCTACCACCATGGGCACCAGACCGATGGCTTGGGGGTCCGGATGGGTCTGCACAAGGGTGTCAACAAGGCCATTATGGGTATACATGTGTGCTCCTGGGGGTAAAACGATCACTAAATCGGATGATTGAACGTAATCATGCCGCAAATGCGGCAGATTTTCATGGTTTGAAGCCAAATCAGACAATATTTTCCGGTGCATTCCCGCCATAAAGACCGCAAGAACCCACCAAACAACCCCGAATCAATGACTTAAGTGGGGTTCGACATCTGAAAAGCAACCGGCCGGGTAAACCCGGCCGGCGGTTACTGCATTTGAGCCTGCAACGGCGAGGATCAGAGGCCTTGCTGGCCCATGATGTCGTCGAAATCGATGGCTTTGTCGGTCACCTTGGCGCGTGCCAGGAACCAGTCCACCACGTTCTGCTCCAGCACGTCCGACTCGATATTGGACATGCGCTGACGATCCTGCTTGTACCACTGAGTCACTTCTTCCGGATGCTGATAGGTTTCGGCGATTTCAGCGATACGGGCATCCATCTGGGCTTCAGTGGCGACCAGGTTTTCCTTCTCGACCAGATCGGCCAGGATCAGACCCATACGGACGCGCGGCAGTGCACGTTCCTGGAACCATTCCGGCTGCAGCGGGATATCACCCTTCATGCCACGTTGCTTCATGTCTTCACGGGTGCCCTGCATCAGGCGGTAGATTTCCTGCTCGACCAGCGCCTTCGGCACGGCGATCGGGTTCAGGCTATCCAGCTTTTCCATCACGGCTTCACGCAGACGCTGGTGAATACGCTTCTTCACTTCACCCTTGAGGTTCTTTTCGACTTCGGCCTTCAGGTCATCAGCCTTGCCGCTTTCAATGCCCATGGCCTTGACGAATTCTTCAGTCAGTTCCGGAATGACCGGCGCCTGGACTTGCTTGACGTTCAGATCGAACTGCACAGTCTGACCTGCCAGTTCTGTGTTGCCGTAATCGGCCGGGAAAGTCAGGTCAAAGGTCTTGCTGGTACCGGCCATGCAACCTTCGATGGCGGCCTCGAACTCGGGCAGCAGCGTACCCTTGCCCAGCACCATCGGGTAATCCTTGGCTTCACCACCGGCAAAGGCCACGCCATCCTTCTTACCCAGGAAGTCGATCACGACACGGTCTTCCTTCTGGGCGGCACGGTCGGCGTTTTCGTAAGCCACGCGCTGCTTACGCAGAATTTCCAGGGTTTTCTCAACGTCAGCAGCCGTGACTTCATGCACCGGGCGCTCGATTTCGGCAGCCGACACATCGGCCAGGGTGAACTCGGGGTACAGCTCAAAGGTTGCCGCAAAGGTCAGCGTTTCGCCGAGGGCATCACCCTTCGGCTCGATGCGCGGGTAACCGGCCACCTTGAGGTTCTGCTGGGTAATCGCTTCACCAAAGGCGCGGCCAACGATCTCGTTGAGCGCTTCATCACGCGCCTGCAGGCCATATTGCTGCTTGACCACCTTGGCCGGGACCTTGCCCGGGCGGAAACCGGCGATCTTCAGGGTCTTACCCATGCGCGCCAGGCGAGCATCGGTCGCCGCATCCAGTTCTTTGGCATCAACGGTCAGATCAATCGTACGCGCCAGCGGCGAGACTTCAACTTGGGCTTC
>JALRGK010000238.1 GCA_023253415.1 Rhodocyclaceae bacterium | reverse complement strand
AGCATCGAACGCCAAAACGGGCTAGCAAGATTGCGCACATTAGTGACATATTTCGTCACCTGCGTTCCCGGCTTTTTACCCGGCAGCGAAAGTGGCACGCCCCAGGCCATCACATCGACAAAGGCACCCTCACCTGCCTGCCGCACAACCCAAGCCTTGCGCCGCGGCCAGACATCTTCCTGAACCTCGGCTGCATCGGCGGGCATCGGCGCCTTAAGGCTCCAGCCGATGAATTCGCGCCATGTAGTCGCCGATGATCGGGGTGAGAAACTCGAGTGGCATTTGGCGGCTCCTTATTTCTGGCTAGAAGCCGCTTCGGCAACTTCAACTGCGTCCGGGGTGGCACCATGACCACCACCCTTTTCAAACTCTTTGCCATCAATCAGACCCTGCAGGAACGCAAAGCGCTTAATGACTTCGGAAACGCCCTGGAGCAGGAGGAGGGTGAAGGCAATCGGAATTAGCACCTTGGCCGGCCAGACAATCAGGCCGCCCGCGTTGCTGGAGTTCTCAGCAGTGATGATTGAATCCCAGGCGAAAGGGAATGCCGACCAGAGAATGACCAGGCAGACCGGTATCAGAAAAAAGATACCGCCTACGATATCGATCCAGGCGTGGGTGCGTGCCGAGAAACGGCCGGTGACTACGTCAATACGAATGTGTTCGTTACACTTCAGTGTCCACGGGGCGCAGAGCAGGAAGGTGCCGGCAAACAGATACCACTGTAGCTCCAGCCAGGCATTAGAGCTGATGCTAAAGGTATAGCGGATCAAGGCGTTGATGGTACTGACTAGAACGGCAACTAAAATCAGCCAGGCAGCGCCTTTGCCGATTTTTTCATTGACGGCGTCAATGACACGTGAGAACGATAGAAGTGCTTGCACGTAGTGATCTCTCTGTTATCGGGGTTGTTCTATATGCAACATAGTACGAACTATATGATTAAACGACCTCGCTGGTTGTGAAAAATATTCAACCGGCAGCGCATGCGTTGAAAAATATTGGCTGTAAAAAAGGAAAACCCCGGCCGCATTGGCCGGGGCTCCCATCTGGCCCGTTCTTATACGTGGGTTGGGCCGGATTCTCCTCGTCCGGGGACCAACTTTACCGGACTACACATCCTCTCCCGTGGATGTGAGGGCACTATACCCAAGTAAGCTTACTGATTTATGACAAATTGGTCATTTACTTATAAATTATTCTTATATGACAGACGGTTAAGTTGGTGTTCGTCTGCGTAGGCGTTAAGCTTCGCCAATGACATGGACTAAATTTCATAAAGTTTCTCTGGCGGCTGCTGTTTTGCTAGCCGTTGTGGCGGGTGGGGTTCTTTATCTCTTCAGTACGGTGGATCCCGGCCGGGTGATGGCGCTGGTGGCCAATCAGGTGAAAGCAGAGACAGGGCGAGATCTTAAAATACGGGGCAGTGTGTCCGTGAGTCTCTTCCCCCAGATTGCGGTGGTTGCCAGGCAGGTGTCATTGAGTAACCCGGACTGGGCTGCTGATCCGGACCTCATTGAGGCAGAACGTCTATCGATCGCCATCCGCTGGGCACCCTTGTTGCAACAACGGGTGGTTATCGATAACGTGAGTCTGACTGATGCCGTATTGTCATTGCAGGCGGCACCGGTGGGTAAGCGACTGAAAGCCAATTGGGTCATGGCGCCTGTGACGGTCGATGCGACACCCGCTACAAGCGATAATGCGCTGGCGATTGATCTCAAACAGATCGAGCTGAACCGGGTTCAAATTCGTTATCGTGACGATTCAGGCTCAATCATTCGTACTGCCTACGTCAACCGCCTGAATGTTGTTGAATCGGATGCCCAATCTCGCTGGCAGGGTGATTTCAATATGAATGGCCTGCCGATAAGCCTAACGGGGCAAACAACGGCACTGAGCCAGATCGTGGCAGATCTCGGTACGCGTCCAACGGTCATTGATATCAAGCTGAATACGGGTCTGGCCGGTCAAAGTATCTTGTTGACCGGGCAAGCAAACCTGGTGCCCGATACGCCACCGACACTGGATTTGAAGCTCCAAAGCCAGGCGCTGGATCTCAAAACGCTGGATGGATTGGTAGCATCGGAGACCAAGACTGCACAGAAAACAGCGCAACCGGCCGCGGCACCTTCGGGGGTTCGTGTTTTTTCCAGTGCACCGATCGGCTTTGAGGCGTTGCCGGCCTGGCAGGGTAAGTTGGGCTTTGACATCAAGTCGTTGACCCTGAAGAATGGGCTGCAGCTGCAGCAGTTAACCGGTGGGCTGTCGGCGACAGCCGAGCCGTCCGGGGTGTTGTCTTCGCTGGTGTTTGCACCCTTAGATTTTTATCTCGGGCAGGGGAAGGTGGCGGCCCAGGCAGAGATCCGGGGGCTAAGTTTGGAACAGCCCGCGGTTCGAGTCAGTGCCTACGCCAGTGGGTTTGTCCTGGGGCAGATTATGTCTCAGCTTGGCGAGGGTAAAAAACTTTCGGGGGGGGCTACAGTCATCGGGCTCCATCTCAATAGTCAGGGGCATAGTCTGAGCGCATTGGCGGCTAACGCCGATGGTGAGATCCAGATGTCGATTGGTGCGGCGACCTTCAGCGGGACGCTGTTTGATACTGCGGGCGATTTTGCCTTAAGCGTATTGAATGCGATTAACCCACTCCGTAAAAGCAACGATGTCACCGATCTGACGTGTGGTGTGGCCTATCTGCCGGTGCAAAAGGGGGTCATACGCATCAATCAGACCGTGGGCACAAGAAGTGATCGACTGGACGCCAGCCTGAACGGGACGGTCCGTCTGGGTACGGAGACCATGGATTTGACGATCTCGACGCGGGAACGATCCGGTCTGACGACCGGAGTGAATCCGGCCGGTCTGGTCGCGATTACGGGAAGTTTTAAACAGCCCCGTCTGGGTATCAATAAAACCGGTGTGGTTAAGCAAGCGGCTGGGGTGGGGTTGGCCATTGTGACGGGGGGTGTGTCCTTGATTGCCCAGAATGCCGCTTCGGTCGTGACGCGCTCTAGTCCCTGTGATAACGTTCTTCGCCCATGGCCCCAGGTTTCCGGTGGTCTGGCAACCCAACACTGAAAAGGCGGTGCTGCTTGAAATTCCGAGTTTTTGTTTATGGTTTGATGGCTGGTGGTGCGCTACTGGCCATCTCGGTATCTGCCCAGGAAAATCAGGGCGTTGAAATCCGCCGTTCACCGGTGAGTGAGATCCCCGCTCAATATCGTGCCGATGCCCCTCGTCCGCGCAAGCCGTTTGTCGTCCGTTATACCTGCCCGGAAAGCGGACGCGTGGTGGTGACCTTCGATAACGCCCAGCAGATGGCAACGCTGGAAATGGGCAGTACGACGCGTTATCTGCGCCAAGGACTCAGTGCCAGCGGTGCCCGTTATGTTAATTCGGATGAGTCGTATGTGTTCTGGGTCAAGGGACAGGAAGCGACCATCAACGGTCGCGAAATCTGCGTGGCAGACTGAGCTGACGTCGTTCGTTTTTCTGGAGCATTTCTAGGTACCAGACGAACTCCAGGCCGAGCTTGCGTTCCAGTTCGATGGCCGTCGGTCTGAGGCGATCCCAGACCGGGAGGAAATCGGGATTCTTGAAGGCAAACGCAATCTGATTGCCGCCGTCGCGTACTTTGAGTGAGAGGACGCGATCGTCAAAACAGTGTGCCAGTTGTGCCAGGGGATCATCGAAACCGGCTTTGTCACCGGCCAGATTCATCACGAGGATGCCATTGCCCGAAAGTTTGGCATAGGCATTAGCATAGAACTCGGGGCTGGATAGTTCTGGCGCAATTCCCAGGCCGTCAAAGGCATCGACCAGAATGACATCTGTTCGGCTGGTGTGCGTTGGCAGGTAGGCAGCGGCATCGGCACAGAGAATACGAAAGCGGTCGTTATCTGCCGGGACTCTGAAGGCATCTCGGAACGCGATCACATCCGGGTCGATTTCCACCACCGTAATGTCTGCCCGTGACAGATGTCGGTAGCAGAATTTAGCTAGGGAACCGCCCCCCATGCCCAGGAGCAGCAGGCCTTTGGGGCGCGGGTAGAAGGGCAGGAAAGCCATCATCTTGCGGGTATAGGCCAGGTCCAGATGGTCCGGCCGGTTCAGTTGCATGCTGCTTTGCACCAGACTTAAGGTGAAGTACAAGGTGAGCACCCCGTCCGATTCCACAAGGAAGGGTCGGCCATAGGTGCCACGACGTAACTGGTCACTGAGCAGGTCGGCATCCGAAGTAGGCGGTTCGAGCAGTCGCACAAGCCCTAGTTCGGTTTCAAACGGACTGGGAAGTTCAAAAAACGTTGTATTCATGGGGACAGTATAATCGGGGCTTGTTGACTGATTATGTCTGGATATTTGTGATGTCGAATGCACATTCCAACCGCATGGAATCTCTGATTTTTGCTAGCCGCTGGTTACAGGCACCGCTGTATCTGGGTTTGATCATTGCCCAGGTAGTTTATGTGTATCAGTTCATGGTGGAGCTGAAGCATCTGGCCGTGGGGGCATTTACAGAGCATGTGAGTGAAACGGTGATCATGTTGTCCGTGCTTGGCCTAATTGACGTCGTCATGATCGCGAATCTGCTGATCATGGTGATTGTGGGTGGATACGAAACCTTTGTGTCGCGTCTGCATCTGGATAACCATCCGGATCAGCCAGAGTGGCTGTCTCACGTGAACGCCGGCGTACTCAAGGTCAAGTTATCGACGGCCATCATCGGTATCTCTTCGATTCATCTGCTCAAGACATTTATCAATGCGGCAAATATCGATAACCACACCATCATGTGGCAGGTGATTATTCATGTTGTGTTCCTGTTCTCGGCACTGGCGATGGTCTGGGTCGATAAGTTGATGAACCAGTCGCTGCTGATCAGTAAAGCAGCGCACGATACCCATTGAACGGTGTGCGTATGTCCGTACGTGACGTTTTGAGATCCTTTTTGTTGGCCTGGATGGCGGGTGCTTTTGTGGTTTGCACTGCCGCGGAAAAATCATTGCCCAAACCCGGGCACGTCATTGATGGGCTGACGCCCGCTCCGGTGACCGTGGTGGAACCCCATCGCTCAACCCCCTTAAAACCGGTTGAGGTGAGCTATACCGGTTATCCGGTCGTGCCGTTGCTCGACGGCTGGCTGGGCGAGGGCTGGCGTCGCCCGAATGCCATGATCGGATTTGAGGCGAGCGATGGATATCTGTCGATGATTCCCGCTGCCAGGCTGCTGCGTTATCCGGCCTATCTGGTTTACGCCCGTAGCGACGGTGATGACTTCAGTGTCGAAACGCCACCATTGAATCGTCGGGTCAATCTGGGCCCCTGGTACCTGGTGTGGGACAACCTTCTGCATAGCGAACTGCAGCGTGACGGTGCGACGTATTGGCCGTATCAAGTAGTAAAAATCAGTGTTATCGATGTCGCATCCCTCGCCAAGTTGTACCCACCCATGCTGCCGGAACGCTATCGCAGCGGGGCAGAGCTCACTGAAAAATATTGTTTATCCTGTCACCAGGTGAATGGCGTTGGTGGGCGCAAGTTGCCGATCGATCTGGGGCAGTGGGCTGTCAATCAGTCATTTGCACGTTTTGCGACCTGGGTGCTTGATCCCTCGGGCAAAAATCCAATGACGACCATGCCGGCATTAGCGGCAGAACGCCCCGCAGCTGAAAGACAGGTGATGGCGCGTCAGATCTACGGTTATCTGCGTGCCGTGGGCGCACTGGACAAATAGTTACTGGCTGGATTTGAGTATGATCACGCCGCCGATGATCATGGCGGCACCCAGCCAGCGCAGCAGCGAGGATTGCTCCCCAAACAGCAGGATACCCAGCATAAAAGTGCCGGCTGCACCGATGCCGGTCCACACTGCGTAAGCCGTACCAATGGGTATCTCTTTTTGGGCCAGCCAGAGTAGCCAGGCGCTAAGAACAATGGAAACACCGGAAAAGCCAAACCAGGCGATTTGTCGGAGTCCGTCGTTGGCCTGCGCCAGTTTATAACCAAGCGGCCAGCCGATCTCACAGATGCCGGCAAGAATGAGCAAAATCCAGGGGTTTGTCATAGGCCTCTCAGAAGTCTTGGGTAGCACAACGCAGGGTGCCGCTACGAATAGCACGTAGGAAGGTGTCGTAATCGGATTGGTTCTGGGTGTTATAGGCTCTGGCAAATCGAACGAGCGCATCATCTAGCTGCTCTCCGTCACCACAATAGCCGGCAAGAACCGCAGGGTCACCTGATCGCGCATGGGCATTCGCCAACGCCCAGCCAAATAGCTTGGCGTAGTCGGGAAAGGTTTCGACACCAATGTCTCCTTTGCCGGTGCCGATGGCGATCCCTCCCTTCATATCGCGCAGTTGGCGAATGTAGAAATCATTGACCCGCGTTTTGCCATAGCCGAGAAAAAGATCCGGGGCACCCTGAATGAGACGCTGTCCGTAAACAACCCGTTCGCCCTGTGTGCGGAATTGACTGTCCGGAAAGTAGGGTGCAAGTACGGATCGTTGCGCAACTTTCCATTGTAGAAAGAGTGGGTCTGATTCATCCAGGCCTTCCAGGTACATAACCCAGCAGCCAACGCCAACACTCCCCACGCCGACGACCTTGCGTGCATAGTCGACCAGGCGGTAGCGGGACAGCAAATGACGCCGGTCTGATGGCAATGAGCGTTCGTAGGTTTTCAGTGCGTCATCAAGAACATCGACCACCACGGCGCCCTTGTAGCTTTTGACATGGTGGGTGAGTAGCGGCGGGTTGTCGATAAAACAACGCTGGTTATTGATGACGGTAGTCAGCTTGCCAATAACACCGATGTTGGTGTTTAGCTTTGCCTTGGCGATTTTTTTGCGGATGAAGGCGCGGGCTGCAACGCTTGCCGTATTTTCAACGGCCTTGAGACTATCGGTGTCGATAAAACTGCGGACTAATTCGACAAAAGGCGTGTGCGCGTACTGACGCATATGGTCACGGTAGGCGCGACTCATGACGCGAATGACCTGCTCACCATAGGTCGAATCCTGGCCCAGGGATTCGGCAGCGACCATTGCGCTGGCCGCCAGCCGTTTCAGATCCCAGTCGAAATTTCCGGGTAAGGTTTCATCAAAATCATTGATGCCGAAGACCAGTCGACGCTCCGTGGTGGAGAAGAACCCGAAGTTACTGACATGCATGTCGCCACAAAGCTGCACTGGAATGCTGGCCGAGGGCAGTGGGCCGAGATCCTGCGCCATGATGGCGGCGCCACCCCGGAAGAAAGCGAACGGGTTCTGAGCCATGCGGGCGTGTCGGATCGGGACAAGCTCACCGTTTCGGGTTTCCGCCTGACGATTGAGAATGCTAACGGCATTCAGTCGATTGCACTGGACTTGGAACTCACCCAGCGCGCGGCGAGAAGTTTTCTGACGGATAGCCTTGCCCAGAGCCAGTCTTTCTTGGACGGACGGGCGATTGCTGAGGAAGGAGTTGAGCGTTTTGCGGATCATGAACGAATAATGCCGCATTCCTAACCGGCCCGGCAATGATCTGTTTGTATGCCTTTGTCATCAATGTTTGTGGCAGCCGAACGATGTCATGCTGCTTCGCACAAAATAAATCTTGACAGGGGTTTTGTCGTGTCTATAATGAGCCATGTTGCACCGCACAATAAGATTTGAGACGTCCCTTTTGTATTGCCTTTGATGTTGAACCTTTGATGATCTTTTTTAAGGAGTTGACCATGTCTGCACTGAATAACGAACAAGTTCTGTCGGCGAACAAAGCTGCCATCGATACGCTGCTGTCGGTTGCCAACACCGCCCTGGCT
>JALRGK010000102.1 GCA_023253415.1 Rhodocyclaceae bacterium | reverse complement strand
AAAAAGCCACCAGCGAGTAGCGCCACAATCAGCGGCATGCCTTCGATGCGGATGTAGGTGTTGTAAGCCATGTAAGCCCCCACCGCCATGAACGCACCCGAACCCAAGGAAATTTGACCGCAGTAACCGACCAGGATGTTCACCCCCAAGGCCGCCAGCGACAAGATCAGGAAGGGGATCAGGATCGCGCGGAACATGTATTCATCGGCGATGAAAGGCACACCAACGAAGGCAAAGGCGATGAGCGCGAGGATGGCCCAGCGGTCTTGCGCAATCGCGAAGATCTGCTGGTCGCTGCGGTAAGAAGTCTTGAATTGACCGTTTTCTCTGTAAAACATGTTTTTCTCTCCTTACACGCGGTCGATGATTTTTTCGCCGAACAGGCCTTGCGGACGGAACAGCAAGAACACCAGCGCCAACACATAAGCAAACCAGATTTCGATGCCGCCGCCCACATAGGGGCCGAGGTACACCTCGGACAGCTTCTCACCCACACCGATGATCAGCCCACCGATGATGGCGCCGGGCACCGAGGTCAGGCCACCCAAAATGATGACCGGCAAGGCCCGCAAAGCCACGGTTGTCAAAGAGAACTGAACTCCGAGCTTTGACCCCCAAATGATGCCGGCAACCAATGCTGTAATTCCAGCCACGAACCAGACAATCACCCAAATGCGGTTGAGTGGGATACCAATCGACTGTGCTGCTTGGTGATCATCGGCCACAGCACGGAGGGCGCGGCCAGTACTGGTTTTCTGGAAGAACAGTGACAGCACAACCACCAGCAACGCTGCGATACAAGCTGCATACACATCTTCCAAGCTGATCAAAACGCCGCCATCAAAAATCGATTCCAAAAGGAAGACAGGCTCTTTGGGCATGCCTACATCGATTTGATAAATGGCGCTTCCGAAAATCGTTTGACCTAGACCGTCCAGGAAATAGGTGATGCCCAGCGTGGCCATCAGCAAAGTCACGCCCTCCTGGTTGACCAAATGGCGCAAAACGAGGCGCTCAATCAACCAAGCCAGCACGAACATGATGGCGGCCGACAACACGAAGGCAATCAGGTTGCCCAGAAACTTGTCTTCGATGCCCAGCCAGCCGGGAATCCATTCGGAAAACCGCGCCATGGCCAATGCCGCGAACAAGACCATCGCGCCTTGCGCAAAGTTGAACACGCCTGAGGCCTTGAAAATCAAAACAAAGCCCAGCGCCACCAGCGCATAAAGCATGCCGGCCATGAGGCCGCCAAAAAGAGCTTCCAGAAAAAATGCCATGTCTTTTTCTCCTTAGTGGCTGGTGCCCAGATAGGCACTGATCACTTCTTCGTTGTTGCGCACTTCTTCGGGGGTTCCGTCGCCAATCTTCATTCCGCTGCCCAAGGACTTGACTGACCCCACGCGCTACGTGATCCAGAACGTGCTGGGGATCATCGCACTGGCCTGCCAGCACGTATCAGCGCTGCGCGACGCCTTCACCAAGAAACCCACCGGTGACATCCTCGCCATCTGGCGCATCAAGGAAATTCACGCCCGCATCCCGAACACCCATCTCGTCATGCACGGCTCCTCTTCCGTCCCGCAGGAACTGCTGGCCGAAATCCGCGAATTTGGCGGAGACATGAAGGAAACCTACGGCGTCCCCGTCGAAGAAATTCAGGAAGCCATCAAGCACGGCGTGCGCAAGATCAACATCGACACCGATATCCGCCTGGCGATGACCGGCGCGATCCGTCGCTTCTTTGTTGAGAACCCGAGCAAGTTTGACCCACGCGAATACCTGAAGCCCGCCCGCGAAGCCGCCAAAAAAGTCTGCGAAGCACGCTTCGAAGCCTTCGGTTGCGCCGGTCAGGCCAGCAAGATCAAGCCGATCAGCCTCGACAAGATGGCCGAGAAGTACGCCAAGGGCGAACTGAATCAAGTCATCCGTTAATTTTTACCGGTAATCCTTATGTCTCAAGCCCTGTTCGAATCGACCATCACCAGCCTTCCCCTCATCGCCAAGGGCAAGGTGCGCGACATCTACGCCGTTGGCGACGATAAGCTGCTCGTCGTTAGTAGCGACCGTCTGTCGGCTTTTGACGTCATTCTGCCGGATCCGATTCCGGGCAAGGGCAAAGTGCTCACGCAAACCGCCAGCTTCTGGTTCAAGAAACTCGCCGACATCGTTGCCACCCATAGCACCGATATTGACCCGGAAACCGTGGTTGCCGAAAACGAACGCGCACAGGTACGTAACCGTGCCGTCGTGGTCAAGCGTCTGCGACCGTTGCCGATCGAAGCGGTGGTACGCGGATACATCATTGGTTCTGGCTGGAAGGACTACCAAGACACCGGCGCCGTTTGCGGTATCAAACTGCCCGCCGGCCTAAAGCAAGCCGACAAGTTGCCGCAACTGATCTTTACGCCGGCCACCAAAGCAGCCGTGGGGGATCACGATGAGAATATCTCTTTCGAACAGGCACAAGCTCACTGCGACAAGGAACTGAACGCACTCCTGCAAGGCACCGGTAAAACCGGCTCCAAGCTGGTGACCGAAGCACGCGACGCAGCCTTCGCCCTGTATCAGGCCGCAGCCGACTACGCGGCGACCAAGGGCATCATCATTGCCGACACCAAGTTCGAATTCGGCATTGATGATCAAGGCAAACTGCACCTCATTGACGAGATTCTGACACCAGACTCCTCACGCTTCTGGCCAGCCGATGCCTGGAAGCCCGGTAGCAATCCACCGTCTTACGATAAACAGTACGTCCGCGACTATTTAGAAACACTCGACTGGAATAAAAAGGCACCCGGCCCCACATTGCCTAAAGAGGTGATTGAACAAACGGCCGCCAAGTACCATGAGGCCTTTGAAAAACTCACCGGACAGAAAGTCGTTGAGTAATTTTTCCGGAATAAAAAACAAGTAACACAGGAAGCCCCGACATGAATCCACTCCTCGATTTTGCGGGGCTTCCCCGCTTTGACGCCATTCAACCAACCGATGTAGAGCCCGCCATCAGTCAATTGCTGAGCGAAGCTCGAACGGAAATCGACCGCCTGTTGAAGCAGGCCATGATTCCCACTTGGACAAACTTTGCCGAGCCACTACAGGACAATCTAGAGCGTCTCTCTCGCGCCTGGGGTATCGTCGGGCACCTGCATAGCGTGAACGACATTCCGCCCTGGCGCGAAGCCTATAACGCCATGCTGCCGGAAGTCACCCGCTTTTATGCCGAACTGGGGCAGAACCTTGAACTCTTCAAGCGCTACCAGGCTATGGCAACCAGCAACGAATTCACCACATTAAGCCCGGCACGGCAGCGCATCTTGCAAAACGAGATCCGCGATTTCCGTCTATCGGGAGCCGAACTGCCCGATAGCGAGAAACCTCGCTTCCAGGCTTTGCAAGAACGTCTCTCACAACTGGCCGCCAAGTTCTCTGAAAACCTGCTTGATGCAACGAATGCTTTTCAACTCGACGTGATCAACGAAGCAGAGCTGGATGGGCTACCTACGGATGTTAAAGCCGCCGCTAAAGCTGCGGCAGATAAGGCCGGCATTAGCGGTTGGCGCTTCAGCCTGCAGGCACCCTCTTACCTGCCAGTCATGCAGTATGCGAGCCATCGCCCGCTGCGTGCGCAGATGTACCGTGCTTATGCCGTGCGTGCCAGCGAGTTTGATGATTGCGCCAGCAAGCCAGAATGGAATAACACCGCGCTGATCGAAGAAATCCTCAAGCTGCGTGCTGAAATGGCCCGGATGCTCGGCTACGAGAGCTACGCTGACGTCTCGCTCGTCCCGAAGATGGCCGATACTGTCCCGCAAGTATTGGCATTTCTGCGCGATCTGGCACAGCGGGCCAAACCCTACGGCGCTGCCGATCTGGCTGAAATCACTTCTTTCGCTAAAACCGAGCTCGGCTTTAGCGATATCGAACCCTGGGACATTGCCTACGTTTCGGAAAAGCTTAAGCAGGCGCGCTATAGCTTCTCGGACGATGAAGTGAAACAGTATTTCCCCGAACCCAAGGTGCTCGCAGGTCTATTCAGCGTGATTGAGCGTTTGTTCAGCGTGCAGATCACACCGGACACGGCACCGGTCTGGCACCCCAGCGTCCGTTTCTTCCGCATTACTCGTGGCGATCAGCTGATCGGGCAGTTCTATCTGGATCTGTATGCCCGAGATGAGAAACGTGGTGGCGCCTGGATGGATGAAGCGCTGACCCGTCGTCGCATCGCTGGCGGCATCCAGACACCGGTTGCCTACCTGAATTGCAATTTCCCCGGCCCGGTAGGTGATAAGCCTGCTACTTTCTCCCACGATGACGTCATCACACTGTTCCACGAAACTGGTCACGGCCTGCACCACCTCCTCACGCAGATTGAAGACATAGCTGTCTCTGGTATTCATGGCGTGGAATGGGATGCCGTCGAGCTGCCATCACAATTTATGGAGAACTTCTGCTGGGAATGGTCGGTACTGCAGGATATGACCGCCCACGTCGATACCGGAGCGCCGCTGCCACGTGCCCTTTATGACAAGATGCTTGCCGCCAAGAACTTCCAGAGTGGACTCTTCACATTACGCCAGCTGGAATTTGCGCTGTTCGACCTTCTCATCCATAGCGATCCCACCTGCAGCACACCCGTGCTCGAGACCCTAGCCAAGGTACGCGAGGAGGTCGCTGTCATTCTTCCACCCGCCTGGCACCGCTTCCCGAATAGCTTCTCGCACATCTTTGCTGGCGGCTATGCAGCGGGCTACTACAGTTATAAGTGGGCCGAGGTTCTATCCGCCGATGCATTCGCAGCTTTTGAAGAAAGCGGTGATCCGGTCGACCCGGACACCGGCGCCCGATTCCTCAAAGAAATCCTCGCTGTCGGCGGCTCCCGACCGGCCATCGAGTCTTTCCGTGCTTTCCGCGGCCGAGATCCGCAGGTCGACGCACTGCTGCGTCACTGCGGCATGACGGCAGAAACTGCCTGAAGCAACCACTTCATAAAGAGCCAGAAAATATGGAAACATTGACGAGCGCACATACACTTGAACTTTTACCCTTCTTCAAGAACTTACCGCTTGCCATCATCGGTCTTTTCTTGGCCTTGTGGATCAACGTATTCTTTTTGCGCCGGATCGCCATCAATTTCGAAATTAGAGGCCGTGCCTGTCTCAATAGAAACAATCCGAATGGCGTCTTCCACTATTATTTTCTGGCAATTACCTATCTCATGATTGTCCAGATCATGGTCATCATTTTCTGGGGTATCGCTCTCTATGGCTTATCGCTGATCAAAGATCCCTTGGAAGCGATTATGTTTGCAGGTAGCTGCTATACCACCATGGGCATCGTCACAGAAGTCATGCCCACGGGCTGGAAATTCATCGCCATTATCATTGCACTGTCCGGGCTTTTTGCCATTGCGCTTGCGACCTCGACGATGATTAATATGTCCACACTATTCCGGAGAGCCTGGCTGGTTAAACACGCATCAAAGATTGAAGCCATACTTCAACGCGAACATATCGATATTCCGGACTTCATGTCTATTGAAGAAACGATCAAAGTCAAGGCTGAAATCAAAAAGCCCGAAACACCGAAGTCATGAGCCTCATCAAATTCCAATCGCCTACCCAGGGCAGCGTCATCATGTTTGGCGAGAACGCCCAGACGCTGCTGGAAACACTGAATCTGCCCATCCAGGGAGAAATGACTACGGCGCAACTGCCTGCTTATATGGCGCGCCTCAAAGCGGCAATTGAAGCAGATAAGGCTTCCAATCCGGTCATCTGGCCAGAAGACCTCAACACAGAAGAAGATGAGAATGCGCCCGTTCTAATCCGCTTCTCACAGCGGGCCGCACCGATGGTTCAGCTGATGGAACGCTGCATCAGCGCAACCGAGCCGATCAGCTGGTAATACCGAAAGGCAGCCCGGGCGCTTCAGAGATCATGCGCTCAACCAGGCCCCGCAAATCAAGGTTGCAGGACTCTGCCAACAGTAGCGCACGGGTACGGAGTGCACTCTCATCCAGAGATACAGTATCTTGCACGGACGTCAGTGCAATCACATTGCCGCCGGGTGTTTGTGGCAATAATCGGATCCGGCCATCAAATGCCGTTGTAAGTGTGAGGCAGGCCTCCAGAAAACCTGAACTGCGGCTCAGCAGGTTCGCCACCAGTACACCAGAGGGCTTCAACAGACTCCGGCAGTGTTGATAGAAACCAAGCGTCTCCAGATCACCAGTTTTACTATCTGCATCAAAGCCATCGACCAGGATCAGATCAAACGTCTGCGCTGCCTGAACAACCCATTGGGCGCCATCTGCGATCACCACATTCAATCGCTCCGAGGGTGGTGGCAGCTGGAACATCTGTCGTGCCGCCCCAACCACAGCCGGCGATAACTCAACGACTATCTGGCGTGCTTCAGGCAGGTAGCGATGAATAAAACGTGTCAACGAACCTGCGCCCAACCCGATCTGCAAAATACTCAAGGGCATCGAAGGCCAGGTCGGCGACAGGATCAATGCGGCCATCATCTCGCGGGTATAGGCCAGCTCCAGGTCCCATGGACGGCTGACCCGCATCGCACCCTGTACCCAGTCAGAGCCGAAATGTAGGGTGCGCACACCGCGGGATTCACGAATCTCAATCGACAAACTCATGATATTTGTTGGTTAGTACAGCACACCTGCCTCTATCATTACTCGCGTCTGATTATTATTCATACCGTTGGAACCAAATGCTGCACCCTGGAGCGGATTAAACGCTTTAACGTAGCTCAGCTCACCTCGGGCGAAAACTTTTCCCCACTGCACAGTCGGGGTTAACGTGCCCGACCATGCGGCACTGCCTGGCCCATACATCAAACCAGCGGAATTACTCGCAAGGTTACTGTTTCCGTAGCTCGACTGATATTCAAAACGGGTAGGTATCGACACATGGAATTTAGGCTCTCCCCCGTTCTGTAACGGGGTCACGTGATAGACAGATAACAATGCAAAGCCTAAAGTCTGCGATTGTCCATTAATACCGATGGCCATATTCATCGGGACGTAGGTGTACTGCATGTAAGGCATCACACTCCAGCGATCCGTCTGGTACTGGTAGATCAGATTCGCAATCTGAGAGTTGTTCTGCAACAGAGGGGTTGCCGTTGTGTTTTGGGCATTGCCCGACATGGAGCCTGTCCAACTGACTGTCAGATTACTGTTATCACCAGTTTTAAGGCCGAATGAGCTACCTAACCAGTTATACACATCAGAATAGGCACCGTTATTCCAGGCCAATGACGCGGAGAAAACGCCTTCAGCAAAGTTCAACTGCATTCCCTGAGTAATCACGTTGGTCTGACTCCAGAGCAACCCACGCTGAATATTCATGTTCTGGAAGGTGAATGCCGACTCGCCGCCACCGAGCGCTGCCATTTTGCCAACAGATAGCGACCAATTCTCGTTGGGCGTCAACGACACATAGGCCTGTGGCAAGTAGTTGTAGTAGGACTCCGTTGTTGGTTGTGCTCGCATGAACGGTACTCCGAGCGCAGGCATGGCATATAGGCCCGTTTGAGCCAGAAATTGGACCGGACCACTGGTTTTCTGCACAATCATCTGTGCATTCGAGAAACCCGAATAATCGCTACTATTCGACGACACGGGATTAGTCTGGCGCAGAGTAATTCCACTTGCCACACCCTGCACAGACCAATTGCCATAGGTTTCCGAATCCAGCGCAAGCATATTCGGCGTGAAGGCTAACGTATTACTCATGGCAAGGGCCAATACCGGGCCTGTTGGTTCCGATAGTGTTTGAGCAAAACTTTGTGATAAACCCAGCAAGCCTGATATTAAAAACAACCACCGGGTGGCTTTAGCGCAGAGTTTCATAACTGCACCGCCTCAAAAGGGCTTCTAAAATTATGGTGCCTCGGGTCGGAACTCACCTTAACGCCCAAACCCCTTCTGCAAAGCCATTTAAACCGTTTTGATACCAGCTATTTAGATAGATTTTAGATAGCGGCGGTGTAATATGGTTACTTTAGTGCTGGGCGGTATGACTATTCAGATGAAGCACGTGGTTAATAACAATGGAACTCCATACTATCAGAGATCCGTACCCAAGGATCTGAAGCAG
>JALRGK010000079.1 GCA_023253415.1 Rhodocyclaceae bacterium | reverse complement strand
CGGGAGGGCGGGAGCCTCCGGCGGGAGTATTTATCGTAAGATGAAATCAGAAGCGCAGCACGCCCGTGCCACCGCTATAGATGCGGTCCACAAGGGCGGCGCGGTTTTGCAGCAGTTTGCGCAAGTTCAGGTTGCCCTTGGTGCGCACGATCGCGACACGGCCATCGCTGTTGATACCCAGGAAGCTATGCGGCCGGCTGGCCGAAAGAATGGCATTAATGGCAATCGTGAGGTCGCCGTTGGTGCCGTTCTTGAAGCCGACGGGTGTCGAGAGGCCCGACGACATTTCGCGGTGCGTTTGCGATTCGGTGGTGCGTGCGCCGATGGCGTTCCAGCTGATCAGATCGCCAAGGTATTGCGGCGAGATCGGATCCAGCGCTTCTGTTCCGGCAGGCAGACCGAGCTCGTTGACTGCGAGCAGGAATTCGCGGGCTTTGGCCATGCCGGCATCGACCTTGAACGAGTCGTCCATATCCGGGTCGTTGATGTAGCCCTTCCAGCCCACGGTGGTGCGCGGTTTTTCAAAGTAGACGCGCATGACGATCATTAAGGCATCCGATACCTCATCAGCCAGGGCCTTGAGGCGACGGGCGTAATCCATGCCGGCGATCGGATCATGGATGGAGCAGGGGCCGACGACGACGAAGGGGCGAGGATCTTTGTGTTGAAGAATATGGATCAGTTGATCACGACCCTGTGAAACCGTGTCGGCGGCCTGAACGCTTAGCGGCAATTGCGCCTGAATAGCCTCCGGTGTGGGCATCGGGTCAAAGGCGGCAATGTGCAGGTTGCTGGTGTTTTGAGTCATGATGAAATTTCCGGTCGTGCGTTATTTAGACTTCTTGTTAGCTTTGGCCAGCTCGGCGGGTGGCTTTTCCAGCGTGGCACAGAGCTCGCGGAATGCCTGCAGACGCAGTGTGAGCGAAGGCATATGGCGTGAAAGGATTATTCTATCCTGACCGGCCAATTTAAGGTCGCGGCGATTCTGAATCAGCCACAGCAGTGTCATCGGGTCTGCCGGTGTTTGTGGCCCAAACTGGATGACCATCTGTTCCATCGACATATCGACTTTGGTCATTCCCCAGGTCTTGGCCTGCAGTCGGACCTGATGCGTTGCCATCAGCGATTCTGCTTGCGGCGGCAGGGGGCCGAAACGGTCGATGAGCTCTTCCTGCATTTCGGCCAGTTCTTCGGCGGTATCGCTGTTGGCCAGACGCTTGTAAAGATTCAGCCGCTCATGCACATCCGGACAATAGGCATCCGGTAGCAGTGCCGGGATATGCATGTTGATCTCGGTGCCAATTCCCAGAGGTTGGTTCAGATCCGGTGTTTCGCCGGCTTTCATGGCTTTGACGGCCCGATTGAGCATTTCGGTAAAGAGGGCAAAACCCACTTCCTGGATTTCGCCCGATTGTGAGTCGCCAAGCACTTCACCGGCACCACGGATCTCGAGGTCGTGCATCGCCAGATAAAAGCCCGAACCCAGCTCTTCCATCATCTGGATGGCTTCCAGGCGCTGTTTGGCGGCTTTGGTCAACCCCTTCATCTCCTGCACCATGAGATAGGCATAGGCCTGGTGATGGGAGCGTCCGACTCGACCACGCAGCTGGTGGAGCTGGGCCAGGCCAAATTTGTCGGCACGGTTGATGAGGATGGTGTTGGCGTGCGGGTTGTCGATACCGGTTTCGATGATGGTGGTACAAAGCAGTACATTGGCGCGCTGCTGGGTGAAATCGCGCATGACACGCTCCAGCTCACGCTCATTCATCTGGCCATGGCCAATGACGATGCTGGCTTCCGGTACGAGTTTGGCCAAGCGTTCCCGCATGTTCTCGATGGTATCGACCTCATTGTGCAGGAAGTACACCTGGCCACCGCGGTTGAGTTCGCGCAGGATCGCTTCCCGGATGATGCCATCCGATAGGTTATGGACAAAGGTTTTGATGGCCAGGCGCTTCTGGGGTGCGGTGGCTATCACCGAGAAATCGCGCAGTCCTTCCAGTGACATGGCCAGCGTTCGCGGAATCGGGGTGGCGGTCAGCGTGAGTACGTCCACTTCAGCGCGTAAGGATTTGAGCTGTTCTTTCTGTTTGACGCCAAAGCGGTGTTCTTCATCAATGATCAGTAGGCCGAGACGCGCGAATTTGATATCACTCTGAATCAGACGATGGGTGCCAATGACGATGTCGGCACGACCGTCGGCCATTTCATCCAGCGCAGCCTGGCTTTCCTTGGCCGAGCGGAAGCGTGACAGCTCAACAACTTTGACGGGCCAGTCGGCGAACCGGTTACGGAAGTTTTCAGCGTGCTGTTCACAGAGGAGGGTGGTCGGACAGAGCACGGCCACCTGTTTACCCCCGGCAACGGCTGCAAAGGCCGCACGCAGTGCCACTTCGGTTTTGCCGAAACCGACATCACCACAGACCAGCCGGTCCATGGGCTGTCCAGAGCGCATATCGGAAAGCACGGCATCAATCGCCACAGCCTGATCCACGGTTTCTTCAAAACCAAAGCCATCGGCAAAGCGCTCGTAGTCATGCTC
>JALRGK010000055.1 GCA_023253415.1 Rhodocyclaceae bacterium | reverse complement strand
CAAGCCGAAGGATATCCGCTTCGGTGACAACCTGCCGAAGACCCGCTCGGGCAAGATCATGCGTCGTCTGCTGCGCTCGCTGGCCAAGGGTGAAGAAGTCACGCAGGATACCTCGACGCTGGAAAACCCGCAGATTCTCGAACAGCTCAAGGGCTAATCGAAAGTCGGGAGACGCACCGGGAGACTGGTGCGTCACGCACGCGAGCCACAACGATCATTCAGGAGGAGGGTGGTTCGCGACACCGGTTACGGCCGGAGATCGAGTCGATCGTCAGAATTGACCGATGCATGAACAGAGGAGCCGGCGTGGGTAACTGCGCCGGTTTTTCTTTTCTCAGTGGGAGAGGGCCTATGCCAAAAGCACTGCAAAAAACGCTGTTGAAGCTCGGCATCGCCGGGTGCCTGGCGCTGCTGCTCTTCAACTATCCCTTGTTGTCTCTCTACCGGGGTGATGTGCTTGGTGTGCCCACCCTGTATGTGATGTTGTTCGGTTTGTGGCTGGCGCTGATTGTTGTGGCGCGCGGTATTGCCGAACCTGGCTTTGGCCACATTTCGAAGCTACAACGCCGTCAATCTGAGCAGATAACCCATGATTGATACCTGGTTTGTTGCAATCGCAACTTTTGCGTATCTCGGGGCACTATTTGCGGTGGCCCGTTTTGGTGACCGCCGGGCTGATGCAGGTCGTTCAGTGATTACCTCAACGGTATATGCGTTAGCCATTGCCGTGTATTGCACCTCCTGGACGTTCTACGGTAGCGTGGGACGGGCGACATCGGGTGGTATGAGCTTCCTGACGATCTATCTCGGACCGACAATCATGTTTCTGTTTGCAACGGTGATTCTCAAGATGATCCGTGTCAGTAAACGGTTACGCCTCACATCGATTGCCGATTTTATTTCGGCGCGATATGGCAAGAGCCAGCTATTGGCAGGGCTAGTGACAGTGATTGCCGTTATTGGCATCGTGCCCTACATTGCCCTGCAATTAAAGGCAATTGCCTACAGTCTGAAAATTCTCTTCCCGGATGACCCGGAAGCGTTGATTCCGGACGCGCTGGAGTCGTTAGCTTTCATGCCGGATTCGACGGCGATCATTGCGATTATTCTGGCCGTGTTCACCATTCTGTTTGGAACGCGCCATCTGGATGTGACTGAGCGTCACGAGGGGATGGTGTTGGCGGTGGCGTTCGAATCCCTGCTCAAACTTGCCGCTTTTATGGCCGTGGGCGCCTATGTGGTCTGGGGTCTGAATGACGGCTTCGGTGATCTCTTTGCCCGCGCCGCCACCCTGCCCAAAATCAATGAGCTGCTGCAGCCGGATGCCATTAATTTTGGGAACTGGTTTGCCTTGACGCTGTTGTCCGGTTTGGCAATTCTGCTGTTGCCTCGGCAGTTCCAGATTACGGTGGTGGAAAATGTGGATGAAACACATATGCGCCGTGCTGTGTGGCTGTTTCCGCTTTATCTGTTGCTGATCAATATCTTCGTATTACCGATTGCCCTGGCGGGTTTGATCCATTTCGATGGACAGCCTTTCGAAGCCGACACGCTGTTGCTGACGCTGCCACTGCGGGAAGGCAACCCGATGCTGGCGCTTTTGGCGTTTCTCGGCGGTTTGTCGGCGGCAACCGGTATGGTGATTGTCGAGACGATTGCCCTGGCCACGATGGTGTCGAATGATCTGGTCATGCCGATACTGCTGCGCGGTCGTTTTGATATTTCCAATCGTACGGACCTGACGGGTCTGATTATGTTGATTCGCCGCAGCACGATCGTATTTCTGCTATTGCTAGGCTACTTGTATTTCCGAGGTGCAGGTGAGGCTTACGCGCTGGTATCGATCGGGCTGATTTCGTTTCTGGCAGTGGCACAGTTTGCGCCGGCGATGCTGGGTGGCTTGTACTGGAAAGACGGCAATCGTCTGGGGGCTTTTGCCGGGTTGGGTCTGGGTTTTGCTGTTTGGCTGTATACGGCGCTGCTGCCGTCATTTGCGAAATCAGGGTGGATCGATAGCGGATTCATCCTGGATGGTCCCTGGGGGATCTCCTGGCTGGCAGCACATCGATTACTGGGGATGAACAGTCTGGACCCGATTTCTCATACGCTGTTCTGGAGTCTGCTTCTGAATGTGGGCGCGTACGTGATTGTGTCGGTGATGACGCGGCAAAACGCCAATGAGGCAGCAATCGCCAGCCAGTTTGTGGATGTGCAGCGGACGGGTGAGATTGCGCCGCGCATCTGGCGAGGGACGGCCTCGGCGGAAGCCCTGATTCAGTTGTTAAAGCGCTTTCTAGGCGCGCGCCAGGCGCAGAGTCGCTTGCAGCGCTATGCCCGTAACAAGGGGATAGCCAAGGTGGCTAACCTCCAGGCGGATGCCGATTTCGTGTTGTTTGCCGAAACGCAGCTGGCGGGTACGATTGGTTCGGCCAGTGCCCACGTGATGGTAAGTTCGGTGGTGCAGGAAGAGGAGCTGGGCCTGGACGAGGTGCTCAACATTCTGGATGAAGCCTCGCAGGTGCGGGCCCATTCTAAAGAACTTGAACGCAAGTCAGCAGAGCTGGAAGCGGCTACGAGAGAGCTGCGCCAGGCCAATGAAAAACTGATGGAGGTGGATCGCCTGAAGGATGACTTCATGTCGACTGTGACACACGAGCTGCGGACGCCTTTGACGTCGATACGTGCGTTCTCCGAAATGCTGCATGATGACCCGGATATGGCAGCAGATGACCGGACACGTTTTCTGGGCATTATTGTGGGTGAGGCAGAACGTCTGACACGCCTGATTAATCAGATTCTTGACTTTGCCAAGCTGGAATCCGGCCGGGTGGAATGGGATGTTGAGCGTCTGGATCTGGCACCATTGCTGCAGACAACGGCCGAGTCGGTAGGGCAGTTGTTCCGTGATAAGGGCACCGTTTTTACGTTGGAGCTACCGGATGACGGTCACCCGGTTTGGGTTGATGTGGATCGCGATCGTTTGAAGCAGGTGATCATCAACCTCCTGTCGAATGCTGTGAAGTTTGTGCCACCCGTTACTGGTCTGATACGTATGACGCTAACGCATGATGCCGGCTTCGCTCGGGTTGCGGTGAAGGATAACGGGCCCGGGATTGCTGAAGAGTACCAGCCGATTATTTTCGAGCGTTTCCGTCAGGGTGGGAATACCATGACAGATAAGCCACAGGGCACGGGTCTGGGATTGCCGATCAGTCGTGAGATCGTCGAGCATTTCGGTGGGCAACTCTGGGTTGAAAGTGCGGGTGTCTTCGATGCCAGTACCGATGCATCAGCGTCTCCCGCAACCGCTGCGGGCGGCTCAACCTTCCTGTTCACCTTGCCACTGGCAAGAGATAACGATGTCGTCATCTGATGGCATGATTTGAGGAGATAAAAATGACCCACAAGATTCTGATTGTTGATGATGAACCCAACATCGTGATGTCTTTGGAGTTCCTTTTGAAAAAAGAAGGGTTTGTGATTGAGACAGCTGGTGATGGCGATGCTGCTTTGGAAAAGGTGCGCAGCTTCTTGCCGGATCTAATTTTGCTGGATGTCATGATGCCCAAAAAATCAGGTTTCGAAGTGTGTGAAGTGCTGCGTTCTGATAGTGCATTGAACCATATCCGGATCATCATGTTGACGGCGAAAGGGCGCGAAACGGAGCAGGCCAAGGGCTTGGCGCTCGGCGCCAACGCCTACATGCTGAAGCCTTTTTCGACCAAGGATTTAGTCGCGAAGATCCGCGAGTTACTGTCGGTCTGAAGTACTGGCCGATAACCTCATTCCTACGATGCAAGCTGATGGTGATTGTTTATGATAATGCGTGATCTCACGGCCAAGTGGCGTTTTGTGCTGGCGGTGGCGGTGCTGGGCTTGTTGATGACCGGGCCATTTCTGCTGACATCGCTGCTGATCTGGCTGGGCGCTTCTCCGGGTATGCGTGAAGTACTGGTTGAGCATCTGCTACCGCAGGTGCCGCTGGGCGGTATGTTGACGGCGACCGGTTTTGTGCTGGGGTTGGTACTAATTCGTCGTCTTTTTAACCGCTATGTCACAGGCATGGCGGCGATGGTCGAAGAGCTTCGCCTGATGCTGGGTTCCAACCGTTCTTTTCGTATTACTGAAGAAGGCCCACCAGAGCTGCGAGAATTAGTGCGCGCCATCAATGATTTGGCAACACAGCGTGATGCCTATATCGATGATGTGGAAACGCAGGTGTTGAAAGCGAAGGCGAACGTGGAGGAGGAGAAGAACCGTCTCGCTGCCCTGATGTCGGAACTGGCGCAAGCCGTGGTGGTCTGCAATCTGGACGGTCGTATTCTTCTGTACAACAACCGTGCCCGCTTCATGTTCGAATCCTTGGCCAAGGGGCCGACGTCGGTGTCCAGTGGCGCATTGATCGGGTTGGGGCGTTCGATTACGTCGATTCTGGAAACCAGTCAGGTCGATTACGCACGCGATACGATTCGCTTGCAACTCGAGCGGGGTAATCGTCATCCGGTGGCGAACTTTGTGACGACGACCGATGGTGGCCAACTCATACGTGTGCAAATTGCGCCGGTGTTGCGGCAGCAGGAATCGCAGGCAGTCGCAACGGCATCGGGCTATATTCTGCTGATTGAAAATATTACCCGGGTGCTGGAGCAGGAAGCCCGTCGTGATGCTGTTCTGGGAAGTCTGACCGAAGGGAGTCGTGCGTCACTTGGTACGCTGCGAGCGGCCGTGGAGATGTTGGCGGATAACCCTGATATGGATGCAGAAGACCGGGAACGTTTTGTGGCGGTATTGGCTTCGGAAGTCACCCGCATGAGTCAGCGCCTGGATGATTCTCTAGTCACGTTGTCTGACACCCTGCGTCAACACTGGCCATTGGATGACATGATGGCGGCAGATGTGATCGAAGCGGCCGGCCGTCGTATTCATGAGCGTATAAAGATGCCCGTCGATGTACAGACGGCAACAGACATACCACTATGGGTTCGTGCGGATAGTTTCTCGTTGGTGAGTGCACTGACCTATCTGGCAACCCGCATTGAAGAAGCCGGCGAAGTTCGGTCCTTCACGCTGAAACTGGGTTCCGATGAGCGCTTTGTGCATATGGATCTGATCTGGATCGGATTGTCGATGTCGACCGAGACGGTGTTGTCTTGGGAAATCGAACCGATGCGTCAGGACCACGGTGTTAATCCGCCGACGCTGCGCGAAGTTCTGGATCGGCATGCCGGCGAGATCTGGTATCAACGCCAGCGCCCAACGGCGCCGGCCTCGATTCGTTTGTTGCTGCCGAGGGCTACGCCGGAACAGGATGTGTTGCAGCAGTCGGCACGTCAGTCGAACGCTGATCGCCCGGAATACTACGATTTTGATTTATTTGATCGGCCAATGGGGCAAGTAGATCTAGACCAACCGCTGGCGGATCTCGTCTATACCGTCTTCGATACCGAGACAACAGGGCTTGAGCCTGCCAATGGAGATGAAATCATTCAGATTGGGGCGTTACGGATTCTAAATGGACGGCCGCTGTTGCAGGAGCATTTCGATCAGTTGGTTGATCCGCGTTGCCCATTGAAGGCTGCGAGTATTGCCATTCACGGCATTACCGACAGTATGCTGTTGGGGCAGCCGACGATTGATCTGGTCTTGCCGGCATTCCACGAGTTCTGTGTAGACACGGTGCTGGTGGGGCACAACGTGGCCTTTGATATGCGCTTCCTGGAGTTGAAAGAGGGGCCGTTGGGGATCCGTTTTGACCAGCCTGTTCTTGATACGTTGTTACTCTCGGCCGTGGCGCACCCAAATCAGCAGAGCCACAGCCTGGAAGCGATTATGCAGCGTCTGGGTATCTCGATGGATCAACGGCATAATGCGCTGGCTGATGCTACGGCAACTGCTCAGGTCTTTATTCGTCTACTGCCAGCGTTGGCCGAGCAGGGCATTGTGACATTGCGCCAGGCACTGGATGCTTCTCAGAAAACTTATTTTGCGCAGGTGAAGTACTGATGAACCACTTTGGACAGAATACCTTTGCGATCAATCGGGCGCAGGAACTTGCTCGAAAAATCGAGGCGGCAGACAGTATCGAAACACTAGTCATTCATGCCGAAGAGGGACGCCGTATTGGCGAATCATTTCTGGGTGCCGGGTTATCAGGAGCGCTAACGACGTATGCCATCTCATGGCTCAACGATTGTCTTGCGGCACGTGTCGTCGCGCTGACTGCAGAAGAAGCCCGTTTGCCAGCGGCCAACTGGTGCTGGATCAGTCTAGGGTCAGAAGGTCGTCATGAACAGACACTGGTGACGGATCAGGACAATGGGCTGGTCTTTTCAGCATCGGATGAGCATGAGGCCACGTTGCTCCGTAATGTGTTTTTACCCTTTGCCCAGAAGGTGAATCAGCGTCTGGCAGAGTGTGGGTTCACCTTGTGTTCAGGCGATATCATGGCAGGTAATCCAGCCTGGTGCCGATCAGAAGAGGAATGGAAAGGGCTGTTCTTCGACTGGATCCATAAACCCGAACCCTCCGCATTGCTGAACGCCTCAATTTTTTTTGATGTCAGACCGTTATACGGAGATTTCTCATTGGTGAAACCTCTGCGTGACATGTTGGTGAAATGGGCGCCGAATGCCGAGACGTTTTTGCGGCTCATGGCGACGAATGCGCTGGCCGCGGAGCCCCCCATCGGTTTTACGGGTG
Source organism: Rhodocyclaceae bacterium (assembly GCA_023253415.1). GTDB lineage: Bacteria > Pseudomonadota > Gammaproteobacteria > Burkholderiales > Rhodocyclaceae > Fluviibacter. The sequence goes on along the minus strand of JALRGK010000055.1, from coordinate 4,055 downwards.
ATGTGGTGATGGAAAAAGATGGTGGTGAAAAATTCATCGATATCAAGAAATACGGCATCCGGATTTTTGTGGATGTTGCGCGCATTATTGGTTTGGCTCATGGCGTTGATTCGGCGAGTACCCGAACCCGTTTTGAAATGGCAGGGCAGAAGTTCGGGATGAATCCTCTGGATGTGTCTGCCGCATTGCAAGCCATGTCGGATCTGCAACGTTTGCGCCTTGGGCATCAGCAGCGGGCGATTGCGGCCGGTAAAAATCCGGATAACCATTTGCATCCGGATGAGTTAAGTACGTATGACGAAGCCGTTTTGCGTGAGGGTCTGAAGCAGGCGAAACGTTTGCAGCAGCGACTCAAGCTCACTTACAGGATCTAATCAGGCGCATGCCAAATCGTCTCAGGCTGTTACTTGGTGCTTATGGCCCGGCGTTGTTTGTCGGGCTATTTGCTGTGGGTTTTACGCTGACAGTGCTTGTTCTCGCCTGGCTGGAACAGCGTGGCCTAAGCCAGCGGTGGATTGGTTATAGCTTTCTGTTGCTAACCCTATTGGTATTTTCCCTGGTTGGTTTGTTCACCCGCACCTCGGATGTGGCGGAATATTTTGTGGCAGGTCGTCGAGTGTCTGCCGTGTATGCAGGTATGTCGGCCGGTACGGACTGGTTGTCTGCAGCGTCTTTTATCGGGCTTGCTGGCGCGCTCTATCAGTCCGGCTATCAGGGGCTAGCATTCGTGATTGGCTGGACGGGTGGCTACGTGTTGCTGGCCTTGTTAATGGCACCGTATCTGAGAAAGTTTGGCCAATATACGCTGCCAGATTTCCTCGCGGCACGTTACGGTGGTCAGGGTATCCGTCTGGCGGGTGCCATGGCCGTGATTCTGGCCTCGCTGATTTATGTGGTGGCACAGGTTTACGGCGTTGGTCTGATTACGAGCCGTTTTATCACCCTGCAATTTGAAATCGGTGTGTATCTGGGTCTGGCAGGAGTGCTGGTCTGCTCGTTTCTCGGCGGTATGCGGGCGTTGTTGCACGCGCAGGCTGCGCAATATGTCATTCTGCTGATTGCCTACATTACGCCAATCACGATCCTGTCATTCGATCGGACGGGGGTGCCAGCACCCCCGGTGTTGTATGCATCGGCCATGCATCAATTGGTGAGCCTGGAGCAGGAGGTTTTTAACCGGCCGGAAGAAGTCGCTGTACGAGCCTTGTATGCACAGAAGGCGGCGCACCTTGAGGCGCAGATTAAGCATTTGCCGGGCTCGCTGGCTGTTGAGCGTGCACGTCTGAATGAGACCATCGAGCAGATGAAAGCAACTGATGCGCCCGTGCGCGATATCGTGCAGATGGAACGTCAGCGACGTGCCTTGCCGGCAACGCCGCACGAGGCGCATGCCGAGTGGCGTAATGATCTAAAAGAAGCACGTCGTCGAGCGGATACGCCTGTGACAGATCTAGAACCGTTTGCGTTGCCACAAGAAGGGCATAGCCGCGCCAATTTTCTAGCGCTGGTGTTTTGTCTCACCATCGGGACGGCATCGCTGCCTCATTTATTGATGCGTTATTACAGTATCGCCAGTGTCAGTCAGGCGCGCCGCTCTGTTTTCTGGTCGTTATTCTTTGTTGCGCTCGTTTATTTGCTGGCGCCAGCTTATGGCGTGTTTGTTAAACTCGACGTGTTACAGCATACGATTGGTGTGCCTATTGAGACCTTGCCTACTTGGGTCAATGCATGGACGAAGATCGGGCTTGTCTCGATCGACGACATTAACCACGACCACATTTTGCAGTGGGCTGAACTCAGTATTAACCCCGATGTGATCGTGCTTGCGACACCGGAGATTGCGGGTCTTCCCTATGTAATTTCCGGCATGGTGGCTGCCGGAGGCTTGTCGGCAGCATTGTCGACATCAGAAGGCCTGTTGCTGTCGATCACGTCAGCGTTGTCTCACGATATTTATTTCAAGATGCTGCGTCCTGATGCGTCATCCTCATGGCGGTTGATTGTGTCCAAGTCCGTGATGGTTGCTGTGGCGATTCTTGCCGCGGCGATTGCAGTGCAACGACCCGCATCCATTGTTGATATGGTGGCCTGGGCGTTTTCGGTTGCCGGTTCAGCGCTGTTCCCTGCGCTCGTGCTGGGTGTATTCTGGCCCCGTGCGAATCGGCAGGGGGCATTGGCAGGCATGTTTGCGGGCTTGGCGGTGACTCTGTATTACATCGCCCGTGTGAAGTTCGATAGCATTCCCTTGCTGGCTTGGTACGGCATCGGGATGGATCCCTGGTTCGGTATCGATGCGGCAGCAGCGGGTATTTTCGGTGTGCCAGCGGGGTTTGTCGTTAACGCAGTGGTCAGTTTGATGACCAAGCCGCCTGGGCCAGAAAGCCAGCAGTTTATCGAGCGACTGCGCTATCCTCGCATCCTGTATAACCGCGATGCTGCCGTGTCGGCGGTTTCGGGAGATCGCCATGCCAGATAGCCATTTACTGCGCCAACGGCAGCGCCAATACTGGTTCAAGACGCTTGGGCTGACCGGCGTGTTGTTATGTGCCTGGTCTGTGATTACCTTTGTCGTTCCCTTCTTTTCGGAGCAGCTCAACCAATATACGGTGATAGGGCTGCCTCTTGGCTACCTGATGGGAGCACAGGGGTCGTTATTGCTTTATCTTGTGCTAATCGGGGTCTATGCGCATCTGATGAACCGGCTGGATCGGCGCTTCGGGGTCGATGAACAATAATGTCGTTGATAAATGGCGTAGTTGCGCTCAGGGGTCTGCTGGAATTGGTACTCTGGCTTTTCGTGGGCAGGGGGGTTCTCGTCTTGTTGGCGGGTTCTCCGGGTGATCGTAATGGTGTGTTGAGGATGTTTGATTTCCTGCTGCGCCCCGTTCGTGCTGTGGCAGACCGGCTGCTGGCTCGTATTCCGCTTTGTCGACGGGATCTGGTGAGTTTTCTCCTGCTGTTGATTTTGTGGTTTGGTCTTGGGGTAAGTAAATTCTTTTTGGCCGCGTCCTGAACAAGCCACAATGGTGCGCTTGCCAAGCCGGAATGAAGTCTGTATAGTTCGGCTCCTTGCAGTAGGCGCGTAGCTCAGCTGGTTAGAGCACCACCTTGACATGGTGGGGGTCGTTGGTTCGAGTCCAATCGCGCCTACCAACGAATTCAACGCTGAAGCCAGAGTCAGATTCGCCGAATATCGCAATCAACGCGACCCCGGCCACCTGCTCTGGCTTTTTGTTTGCCTGTTTGTTTTTAATGCGAGCTTGCTATGCCCGTTATTACGCTTCCTGATGGATCCCAGCGAGAATACCCACAGCCGGTGACGGTGCTGGAGGTTGCTGCCAGTATCGGTGCCGGCCTGGCCCGTGCCGCCCTGGGCGGTAAAGTTGGGGATAAGCTGGTCGATACCAGTTACCTGGTCGAAACGGATTCGCCGCTTGCCATCATTACCGATAAAGACCCGGAAGGTCTGGAGTTGATCCGTCACTCGACGGCGCACTTGCTGGCTTATGCGGTGAAAGAGCTCTATCCGGACGCCCAGGTGACGATCGGGCCAACGGTTGAAAATGGCTTCTACTACGACTTCGCCTACTCGCGCCCGTTTACGCCGGACGATCTAGCCGCTATTGAAAAACGCATGGCCGAACTGGCCAAGAAAGACATCCCGGTCACCCGTGAAGTCTGGTCACGCGATGATGCGGTCAAGTTCTTTGAAGGGCAGGGCGAGCGCTACAAAGCCGAGCTGATCTCGGCGATTCCGCAGGATCAGGAAGTCTCGTTGTACCGCGAAGGTGATTTCATCGACTTGTGTCGCGGTCCTCACGTGCCATCGACCGGAAAACTCAAGCATTTCAAGCTGATGAAGATTGCCGGCGCCTACTGGCGTGGCGACCCCAAGAACGAGCAGCTGCAGCGTGTCTACGGCACGGATACAGGTGCTGGTGGTGAAGTGCGTGGGAATTATTGTGTATTGAATCCGATAGACAATAGGGGTGGAAACACAACCTCAGACGGCAATTTAAAGGTTGGTCCTGTTGCTGGTACTTGGAAGGTTCAGC
>JALRGK010000027.1 GCA_023253415.1 Rhodocyclaceae bacterium | reverse complement strand
CAAGAGCTTGAGAAGGTCAAAGAACATGCTGAAAGCCTTGTGCACCGAGCAGAAGCTCAAGGCAACTAGATCACAACTTAAGTTCGTGCCCGCTACGCGGACACTCAAAACCAACGCCGCTCAGCTTCTGCGATCCTGAGCCCCAGCGTTACAACTTGTAACGCTTATATCTTGGATGTACAAACCTATAGTCATTGCACAATCCATTGCACAGTGGTTTTTGTGTCATGTAACCGTATGTTTTATATACAGATTCCCAAGAGCTTCTGAACTCTTAATCCGTAGGTCGAGTGTTCGAGTCACTCACGACCCACCACTACTCAAAGCCTTATGTAGTGGCCCGTCCAGGCAGTTTTAGCAAACACATCTAACCGCCCACGAGGCGGTTTTTTGCTGCCTAAATTTACTTGGGGCCCTCGTATACACAAATATGTTTTGCATTTACCATGTCATCAGATGGGTTCTTACTTGATGAGGCATTTATGAAAAAGCTAGTGATTTTTATCATAGCGGCACTTTTTATTCAGTCTCACCAAGTATTTGCAGCAGAGCCTAAAGACATAGGTGTAGTCTTACTCCATGGTTGGGGGCTACTTAAAAACCCACCGCCTGGCCATGTGAATCCGCATCGTCGAAACCAACCATTGGCCGATGCGCTTAAAGCCGAAGGGTTTGTCGTTATCCAAGAAGAGCTCCCATGGGGACCCAATCGAATCATCGATGCTTCCTTTGATGATGCAATGCTAGAAATTGATGCTCAAGTTGAGAAATTAAAAGCGCAAGGCGCTAAAAAGATCGTCATCGCAGGGCATAGCATGGGAACCCCGATGGCTTTGGGTTACGCTGCACGACGAACCACTGTGAATGGGGTTATTGGTCTTGCCCCCGGGCATCATCCCGAACTTATGCCCCTGATGTATCCCGATTTCTACCCGAAGCAAATTGCCAAAGCCAAAGAAGCAGTCGCTGCTGGACAAGGGGATCAAAAGACTTCGTTTGAAGCTGCCCAGTGCTGTACCTTCTACCAGTCATTTTGGACGACTCCGCGCATTTACCTTAGCTACTTCGATCCCGACGGTCCGGGCACCATGGGTGGAAATGCAAAACTGCTCAAAAGAAGCATCCCCGTGCTGATGATTTACGGCAACAAGGACGTGATCTTTGAACTGGTTAGCAGAGCTAACGAATCGTACTCAGAATACGTTTTAGCTCATGTCCAGCCAAACCCACTTAATAAAAAAGTGGTCATCGACAGCGACCACGGACAAGTTCCTGCATTGGCCACCCAGGAAGTGATCGCCTGGCTGAAGGCTTTGCCCTAGGTAAACAAACATTGGCAAGCCCAAAAAATTAACGTCGAACGTTTTAACTTCGCACCTGCTACGCAGCCGCTCAAAATCAAAATAACTCAGCATCTGCGATCCTGAGCCTGTACAATGTCGTTTAAAATGACATACAACAACGTGTCGCTTAAACGTCCTTCAACCCCAATTGCACAACTATTTGCACACCTGCAAATAGGTTTTTTAACCATCTGTTTTTAAAGCGGAAAGTTTCGTCAGCCTGCGCTCTTAATCCGTAGGTCGAGTGTTCGAGTCACTCACGACCCACCACTACCGGTGGTACTGGCCCAACTTGAAACCGCCCGCGAGGCGGTTTTTTGTTATTGAAGGCCTGAAACCCCTTTCGGTCCCCGGCAGCGCCTCGAAAAAAAGTGGTAGATCTTCCTGTAAGTGAACGACAGCTGTTATCCTGCACTAGCATCAACAAGATTTGTACGAGGTCTCAATGAAATGCGTCGATGATTTTCGATTGAAGTTCGGAAAAAAGGAAATCGTTCCTATCGTCATAGGCGGGATGGGTGTTGATATCTCCACAGCACAACTGGCAGTCGAAGTCGCAAGGCTGGGTGGCATTGGTCACATTTCAGATGCGATGGCGCCCGATGTGTGCGACAAGCGCTTCAATACAACGTACGTCAAAGATAAAACCAAGTTCTACAAGCTGAACATTTCTAATTCAGACAAATCGATCGTGAAGTTTGACCTTGGCCTGATCGCCGAGGCCACAAAGATGCATGTAGCGGCATCGATGGAAGCCAAGCGTGGCGACGGCATGATCTTTGTTAACTGCATGGAAAAGCTGACGATGAACGCACCGCGCGACACCTTGCGCGTGCGCCTGGCATCAGCACTAGATGCGGGTATTGATGGCATTACCTTAAGTGCCGGCCTGCACCTGGGTTCGTTCGGCCTGATTGAAGATCACCCGCGATTCCGCGATGCCAAGCTGGGCATTATCGTTTCATCGGTACGCGCTTTGCAGCTCTTTCTGCGGAAAAATGCCAAACTGAATCGTCTCCCGGATTACATTGTCGTTGAAGGCCCGCTGGCTGGCGGCCACCTGGGCTTTGGACCCGATTGGGCGCAATACGATCTCGCGACCATCGTGGCCGACATTGCCCGTTATCTGAAAGAAGAGCACCTCGACATTCCGGTCATCGCCGCTGGCGGTGTCTTCACAGGGAGCGATGCGGTGTCACTCATGGAAAATGGCGCCTCGGCCGTGCAGGTCGCCACCCGCTTTACGGTCGCCAACGAATGCGGCCTGCCCTACGACGTCAAGCAAGAATATTTCAAAGCCAGCGAGCAGGACATCGAGGTCAACAACATCTCGCCAACGGGCTACCCGATGCGTATGCTGAAGAGCTCACCTGCTATTGGTTCAGGCATTCGCCCGGGCTGCGAGTCCTATGGCTATCTGCTCGACGGCAATGGCAATTGCGCCTACATTGATTCGTACAACCGTGAAATTGCGCTGCACCCACATAGCAAGAAAATTTCGGTCATGGACAAGACCTGCCTGTGCACGCACATGAGCAATATGAACTGCTGGACGTGCGGCCACTATACCTATCGACTGAAAGATACAACGCATCGCCGTGCAGATGGCAGCTACCAGACTCTGACTGCAGAACATATCTTCAAAGACTACCAATACAGCGTCGACCAGAAGATTACCTTGCCCGAACTGGAAGCATAAACGACTGGCCGAACTTGAAACCGCCCGCGAGGCGGTTTTTTGTTGTCTGTTACTGCCGTGCAGCCATGATGAAGCTGCTGGTGATAAATTGCTCCGCCAACAATGAGGAAACCAGCCTTTAGAAAAGGGGAAAAGTCGTCAAGACAGTTTGACGTTTTCCGGCGAATGCGAACTATAACGAATCAGGACAGCCGAGTTGGATGTTCGAGTCGTCTCAAAGACGCTAACCATTCATGTAATGACCCACCGAAAGTTGCACAGGTTATGCGGCTAATGCGTAGTTGTTAAAGGTTGCTGCGGGGGTTTTCATGCCGTTCACCTTGACGCCTCGGCGACTGCCTGACTTACCGTAAAGGGCTGACGGGTTCAGCTGTGCTGATGCCAAACCTTTGGATCAGCCATTTCCCAGAAACGACCCAGATCTGGCGCATACCGATCAAGCGCTGCCTTGGCCTCGTTCGACTTCAAAACCCCGGGTTCCAAGGTAAATAGATGTCGTGACAACGTTTCAATCTGCCCCTGTGGCGTGCGGCGCAGGATATGATCGGCCGTAAAGTCTTTGGGGTGTTGCAAGCCACAGGTGCCCAGCAAAGATGCAACCGCTTTGAGCGTATTAGCGTGAAAGTTGGCAACGCGCTGCGCTTTGTCCTGCGGATCGAGCGCATGCTGTCGGTAGGGATCCTGTGTTGCTACACCCGTCGGACAGCGGTCTGTATTACAAGAGCGCGACTGGATACAACCCAACGCAAACATGAACCCGCGGGCCGAGTTGACCCAATCTGCGCCTAACGCGCAGGTGCGCAACACATCAAATGCGGAAATGATTTTCCCGGAGGCCCCGATACGTATCTGATCACGCAGTCCTGCGCCAACGAGCGTGGCATGCACCAACTGCAGGCCTTCGCGCAGCGGCATGCCAATGTGATCGCTATATTCAACGGGGGCCGCTCCAGTACCACCCTCGCTACCATCCACGACGATAAAGTCCGGTGTCACGCCGGTCTCTTGCATGGCTTTGATGATGGCAAACCATTCGATCACCTGGCCGACGCAGAGTTTGAAGCCGACGGGTTTGCTGCCAGACAGCGCCCGCAACTCACCGATGAACCTCATTAGACCCAACGGAGAGTCGAATGCGCTATGTGCGGCCGGGGAATGACAGTCCTGGCCAATGGGCACCCCCCGGGCATAGGCAATTTCCGCGGTGACCTTGCTGCCGGGTAGCAATCCACCATGACCGGGTTTAGCACCTTGAGACAATTTGATCTCGATCATTTTTACCTGATCACGTGCCGCATGTGCTTTGAACGACTCACGATCGAAATGTCCATCGGGCGTGCGGCAGCCGAAATAGCCGGTACCGATTTCCCAAATCAGGTCACCGCCATATTTCTCATGGTACGAAGAGATGGAACCCTCTCCCGTGTCATGCGCAAAGTTACCAAGTTTGGCACCCTTATTAAGTGCAAGAATCGCGTTGCCCGATAGCGCACCAAAACTCATGGCCGATATATTGAACAGCGACAGGCTGTAGGGCTGGCGACATGTCGACCCACCAACCTGGATTCGCAGATCCTGGATCGCCGGAGACGCCAGCGGCTGCGCTGAATGATTGAGCCATTCATAGTTTTCCCGATAGGGCGTATCAATGGTTCCGAAGGCTTGAGTGTCCGGTAGGCTTTTGGAGCGTTTATAAACGAGTGCCCGCTGATTGCGGGAGAAAGGGACGGCATCGCGATCCCCTTCGATCAGATACTGACGTATCTCCGGCCTGAAGTTCTCAAAGAGAAATCGCAGATGCCCTGTGACGGGGTAGTTCCGAAGAATGGCATGCTTGCCCTGGAGCACGTCATAGCAGCCGAGCAGGGAGAGGCTGAGCGCGCCCGCAAATAAGAGCCATGATGACGCCGCTTCATACAGAGAAAGCCCAAGGGCCTGGAACGACGAAACATCCAGCGCCGGCAGAACCAGCTTGAATTCGAGCAGATAAAACAGTGCGACCAACACACAAATCAACCAGGGCAAGAACCTAGTCAATGATCTCAATGCGTTCATGCATGACCTCACAGTAATCCGGCTTTGCTTCATTCTATGACAAAAAAAGAGCGGCCGAAGCCGCTCTTACGGGATGAGGCTACCCGATGATTCAGAGGATATCAAACCGGTCTGCGTTCATCACTTTGACCCAGGCTGCCACAAAGTCATCAATCAATTTCTGCTGATTGTCGTCTTGCGCATAAACCTCGGCAATCGCCCGAAGCACTGAGTTTGAGCCAAACACCAGATCGACCCGGCTGGCCGTCCACTTTTTCTGACCCGTGGCCCGATCAACGATGTCATAGCTGTTACGGCCGGTCGGTATCCAGCGGTATCCCATATCCGTCAAATTGACGAAGAAGTCATTGCTGAACACGCCTTCACGGTCGGTAAAGACACCCTCTTTGCTGCCCCCGTAATTGAGACCGAGCACCCGCATACCGCCGAGCAGCACTGTCATCTCCTGCGCAGTCAAACGCATGAGTTGCGCACGATCCAGCATGAGCTCCTCGGGCGTTACCACATAGTGTTCTTTTTGCCAGTTGCGGAATGCATCGGCCACGGGTTCGAGCACCTCGAACGATCCGATGTCCGTTTGTTCCTGGGTGGCATCACCCCGACCCGGTGCAAAAGGTACGGTGACGTTGAAGCCACCAGCTTTAACGGCCTGTTCAATGCCGACGTTACCGCCGAGCACAATAACATCGGCCACGCTGGCCCCCGTTTCGGTGGCAATTTTCTCGTAGACGGCAAGCACCCTGGCCAGACGCGCGGGTTCATTACCTATCCAGTCTTTCTGCGGCGCAAGACGGATACGTGCACCGTTGGCACCACCACGTTTATCCGAACCACGGAAAGTACGGGCGCTATCCCAAGCGGTACTGACCATTTCCGCTACCGAAAGACCGCTGGCAATAATCTTGCCTTTAACGGCAGCCACATCGTAGTCCTTGCGGCCAGCGGGCACCGGATCTTGCCAGATCAGGTCTTCCTTGGGCACATCCGGGCCAACGTAACGTGCCTTTGGCCCCATGTCACGGTGAGTGAGCTTGAACCAGGCACGCGCAAACACGTCGCTGAAGTAGGCAGGATCTTTATGGAAGCGTTCGGCAATCTTGCGATATTCCGGGTCCATTTTCATGGCCATGTCGGCATCGGTCATCATGGGCATGCAGCGGATTGTCGGATCTTCCACATCGACCGGCATGTCTTCCGGCTTGATATCGATAGGCGCCCACTGCCAGGCTCCGGCCGGGCTCTTGCGTAGCTCCCACTCGTGGTTCAGCAGCATGTCAAAGTAGCCGTTGTCCCACTGCGTAGGCTTACTAGTCCAGGCACCTTCGATACCGCTGGTGACGGTGTCGCGGCCAATACCGCGTGTGGTGTGATTCATCCAACCCAGACCTTGCTCGTCGAGTGGGGCACCTTCGGGTGCCGGCCCCAGATTGGCGGCGTTGCCATTACCATGCGACTTGCCTACCGTATGACCGCCCGCGGTCAGCGCCACGGTCTCTTCATCATTCATCGCCATGCGGGCAAAAGTGATGCGCACATCATGGGCTGTCTTCAGCGGATCAGGCTGACCATCGACCCCTTCGGGATTCACATAGATGAGGCCCATCATCACGGCGGCCAGCGGGTTTTCCAGATCGCGCTCGCCAGCATAGCGGCTGCCCGCTCCACCGCTCTTCTGCAGCCATTCGCGCTCGGATCCCCAGTAAATATCTTTTTCCGGATGCCAGATATCTTCCCGCCCGAAGGCAAAACCAAAGGTCTTTAGACCCATCGATTCGTAGGCCATGTTGCCCGCCAGGATCATCAGATCCGCCCAGCTGATTTTGTTGCCATACTTTTTTTTAATCGGCCAGAGCAGGCGGCGCGCCTTATCGAGGTTGGCATTATCCGGCCAGGAGTTGAGTGGCGCAAAGCGCTGATTACCGGTACCGGCACCACCACGGCCATCGGCAATACGATACGTACCCGCCGAGTGCCAGGCCATGCGGATCATCAGACCACCATAGTGTCCCCAGTCGGCCGGCCACCAGCTCTGGCTTTTGGTCATTAACGCCTTGAGATCGTTCTTCAGTGCGTTAACATCGAGTTTCTTAAGTTCTTCCCGGTAGCAGAAGGACGCCCCCATCGGATTGGTCTTGATGTCGTGCTGGTGCAGGATGTCAAGATTCAGCGACTTGGGCCACCAGGCCGTATTGCTGTTAGCCTGACCATTTTCGGTAATAGCGCCATGCATGACCGGGCATTTTCCGTGGGATGACATACGGGACTCCTTATCTAGTAGTGTTCTCATACAATATCCCTATAAACCATGGCCAGCCAATTGTTTATGGCTATAACACCGATAGACATAACAAATGCAAATGATCAACGCCCCTTATTCGTAAGATGCGCCCGATTTTTGAAAAACGCCTACGTATCAATGATTAACCTGTAGAATTATCAAACGCAACACTTGCAGAGATTGGCCACGATAACGCCCATCCTATAAGTAGCCGGACAACACTCACCAATCTGTCCGGTTGTTCTGGATGGTGTTTAGTTTTTTTATTGTAAGTTTGATGGCAATTCCTTCTCCAAATCAGCTCGCAAGCGCTGCCGCAACTTTCCTGGCTACTCTCGTGTTTCGTGTGCTTGGTTTGCTGCCACTATCCCTGCTACAACGACTGGGCGTCATGTTAGGCTGGATCGGATGGTTGGTGCCGGGCACGTATAAACGCCGTGCCGCTCGTAACATCGCCTTTGCCTATCCGGACGCCCCCAAGTCGCTCCAGCGACAATCCATGCAGCAACTGATCTGCATGTTCCTCGAGCTGCCCTACTTATGGTCCCCACGGAATGCCCATCGGCTATCTAGCCTGATCTCGTGCGAGGAATGGCCGCTGATTGACCGAACCCTCGCCGAGGGTAAAGGTCTGATTCTGATTTCTCCGCACATTGGCTGCTTCGAAATGCTGGGCCCGTTTTACAGCCAGCAGCACCCAGCCACGGTGATCTTCAAAGAGCCGCGCATGCAATGGTTGAGCACATTGATCAATAGCATCCGTCTTTCTCCCCAGCTCACCCTGGTTCCCGCCAACCAGAAGGGCGTCAAAGGTCTGTTACGAACTTTGATGCGTGGTCAAACCATCGGCTTTCTTCCGGATCAGGTGCCTGCGGAAGGCGATGGTGTCTACGCACCATTCTTCGGCCAGCCCGCCTATACCATTACCCTCGTGCAGCGTATGCAGGCTATTCGACAAACACCGATCTTTACGGTTGGGCTCGAGCGACTGGATCATGCCCGTGGCTACCATTTTCATGTTGTACCGATGGCCGCACCGCTTTCCGAAGACCCGGCAATCGCTGCAGTTGAGATGAACGCCGCCTTGGAAGACATGATCCGGCGGATGCCCTCCCAGTATCTCTGGGGCTACAACCGCTACAAAAACCCGCGGCCAGCCAAAACATAAGCGCCAAGCCTGATGACATGAAGCTTGCTCTCAAGGCGCTGGCTGGGTAGCATGACATGATGAAAAAAATTGCTCTGGCAACCGCCATACTCGCCTTGAGTGGCTGCGCATCAATCGATATGTCTGCAGGCCACCTACGTAGCAATGTGCCCCGCTTCACCACCTTTACGACGGTCAGCCCTCAGGCAATGGCCAACTGTATCGCTGACAACTGGGCCAAATCGGGTCATGTTGCACTCACCATGGCGCCGACGGATACCGGGTTTTCGCTACAAACCAGCCAGAAACTGATGGCCGATAGCGATAAGGTACCGATGATGGTTGTCGATGTCAGCACCAGCCGGGAAGGCTCTTCAGTACGTTTTTACACCAACCGTACAGACGAGATTGCCGATCGCAGCATGGTCAACCTAATCCAGCGCTGTCATTAACCGTAGCGCCGTAAACTAAATTGTTTTGCAAATCTTTTGGAAACGCCTAGACTATCGTTCAGGAAACCGATAGATTTCCAGAAAATTCTTTCAAATACTTTCACCCCACACGGATATCAAATTATGAAATCAAAAAATCCTTACGTTCGCCTACTGAACTTCATGCGCATATCAAATAACGAAGACACCGGTTTCAGCGGTTGTGAAGAAGTTATGGCATATATGCATGAAGCCAGTTCAAACGGAAAAACCGTCAAGATCACGGATCTGGTTCAGAGCCTGCAATTCGGTACCGGACCAACCGTGCATCGCAAGGTGACCGAGCTGCAAGAGCGCGGCATGATTGAGGTGAAGCGTTCGCCGACAGATGGCCGCGCCAAGTCGCTCGTTTTGTCGGATGCTGGTGTCAAGCATTTGGAGTCCCGCAGCAAGGCACTCAAAGTCGTTCTGCAAGGTTAAGCATGTCTGCAGAACTCCCGCCGAGTGACACAACGGCGGGGATCTCCGGGCGTTTCCGTTTACCGTCAGGCACGCTGGAAAAAGGTCGTTCGCAGCCCAAGCGCACCACACCAAAACGCCACGGCAAAGATCCGAAACTCGCTCGCCGACTTGCACAAGGCGTGGCTACCTTTCTGGTAGCACTTGGTGTCGTTGCCGTGTTCTATGGTGTGTTTGTATCGCCGGCCTTTCGCAGCCTGACGTTAGAGAATGGTGCCACTGCCGCCATGGCGTTGCTGATTGGCTGCTTTACCCTGCCAAAGACAAAGCGCCTCGAATTAAGACCACAGATCAATCTTCTGGTCTGCCTGATCGTTCTGGCGCTAACGCCATGGACTTACCAACTCGGTAACGAAAAAGAGGCCGCGGGCATGGATTTAGCCACCGGGTTCAACTTTGTATTTGAAATTTTTCTGGCCGTTTTTCTATACCGATTAGCAGCCACTTTCAAACCAAAGTGCCAGGCATAGCCATGCCGGCATTTGTGTTTTTTGAGGTCGGCATTGCTCTATTGCTCGTGTTGTTCGTCTGGGGCTGGCTCTACTGGCACCGCCCAAAAGATGACCACCCGGCAGAGCCAGAAGCGCCGCATCAACTTCCCTGAAAGCGGGGGGCGCGTTTGTGACGAATCGCATCCAGCCCTTCGGCATAATCCGAACTGCTATAGACGTCCTTACGCAACTCTTCCAACCGTTCGAACTCTGAGGCAGACAAATCTCGAGCGCCTAAAAGCACATTCATCATTTCCTTCGTCGCCCGAATCGTTAGCGGTGCGTTCTGGATGATTTTTCCGGCAAGATCCAACGTAATGGCTTCTAGGGTTTCGACTGGCACCACGGCATTAATAGCACCTGCACTGGCCAGGCGTTCAGCGGGCATAGGGGCCGCCGTAAACAACAGTTCCTTGAGCAATTGCGGCGTCATCGAACGAGTAAAGGTCGATAACCCATTGATGTTGTAAGGAACGCCCAGACGTGCCGGCGTCAGCGCAAACGTGGTGCCAGCAGCGGCAACCACCAAATCGCAGGCCATGGCCAACTCACACGCTCCACCCCATACCGACCCTTCGATCATGGCGATCACCGGCGAGGGGAAGTTGTGAATCGCCCGCGTCAGTCTTGGCAGAATCTCGGCCCAGTGCAACGGATCCTGCCCCGGCGGCGGCAACTCATCAACATCATGCCCTGCCGACCAGACATGCACACCGGGATTCGCCCTCAAAATGACCACACGCACTCTGTTTTCACGAAAACCCGCCAGCAACCCGACCAGTTGCTCGACCAGCGCCTCACACAACACATTGCGCCGGGCGTCATTATTCATCGTGATAATGCCGATATCACCCCGCATCGCAGACAGTAAGGGTTGCATCAGAGGCTCACAGCACGGTAATCACTTCAGACTGGGCTAACCTAGATTTAGGGAGTGCCGCATTGAAATCCTGGCTGGAGCTACGCCCCAGGGCCACCAGCACCTGACTTCTCAAGCCCTTGGCTTTAAGACCGAGCGCCTGATCAACAGCGGCCGCATCGAAACCTTCTATCGGACAGGCGTCAATTCCCATTTGTGCAGCCCCCAAGAGCACAAAGCCGAGCGCGATATAGACCTGTTTTGAAGCCCACTGCAACACCCCTTCCGCTTGTTGCGCATGCTTCTGGACGTAGCCTGAGCGCACCTTGTGCTGATTTGCCTGCGCCTCCTCGGTGGGCAAACGGCCATCGGACACTTCCTGGGCCAGAACAGACCGCAGATAGGTGTCATCCATATGATCACGTGCGCACATCACCACTACGGCCGCTGCATTCATGATTTTCGGCTCGTTATAGCCGAAGTCACCAGAGGCACCCGCTGCCACACTGCGCTTGCCGGCGTCCGATGTCGCCACGAAGAAATGCCAAGGCTGGGCATTGGTCGATGATGGGCTCATCTGAAGCAAGGCGCAGATATCGGCAAGCTGCGCATCCGTGAGCTGGAACGTCGGATCGAATGCTTTTGTGGTTTTACGCTGGTAGGTTAAGTCGGCAATAGACATAATTTATTCCTGAAAGTCAGTCACTGCAGGTTTCATCTGCTTCGGCTAGTATGTTAACCGTATAAGACGAAGATATGACAACACCAGATCCTACCCCGCTCCCCGAGCAAACGCTCCATGCCCTGGTGGCGGACAGCCTCATCCTCTGCGCAACGCAACGGCTTGCCCAGACGCTTTCACGTACACACGACCATGCGGTTTCACTTGGCAGTGGATGGCAGTCGCTGCAGGCTACGACGCCGGATCTATGGTTCAACCATTTGTATGCCGCGCTGGATCTTCGTGGCCTTGCCCCCCCTGCCTTGGATGGTGTGCGTGTCCTGAATGCATTCCAGGAGCAAATCGTCTGGGAGCAGATTATCCGGGGCGAGTTAGATACGGGGCTGGAACCCCTATTCGACTTAAAATCACTAGCAGCCTCGGCCAGCCAGGCACACCGATTGGCCATCCAGTGGGGCATTCCTGTCAATGCCTCTACCAACAGCAGCGAAGAACAACGCCAGTTCGTGCGCTGGCAGCATGCATTCCGGCAACACTGTCAGAAGCACCGGATAATCGATAGCACACGAATGCAAGCCTGCCTGATCGATCATTTACCTGACATGCCACGCTCGCTGCTCAAACCACAAATTGCCTTTAGCGGATTTGATCACTACACTGTTCTGGAACAACGTCTGCAGACGCAGTTATCGCGGATGGGCATTCCCTTGTGCCAGCTGTCGCCACCCAACACGCCAGCTCAGATCCATCGCGTCGCACCAGCCGACCTGGACACGGAGTGCAACGCTATTGCCGTATGGGCGCAACGACATCTGTCAGCAAACAAGGACATTCGACTCGGTATCGTAGTCCCTGATCTCGCCATGTATCAGTACCCTTTACAGGACGCGCTGGAAGATCGTCTATCCCCCGGGTACATCGCTGGTTTAGAGACGCACAAATCTCACCTATTCAATATCAGTCTCGGACAACCCCTGGCATCTGCTGCGCTAGTACAAACCGCACTGATTTTGCTACAAGTTGTCTCGTCCCACCATGATATTGAACAACCGCTGATAGCCCACCTATTACATAGCGCCTACTGGTCAAAACACCAACAAGAAGCGGACGCTCACGCACGGCTTGACGCTGCTTTTAGGGCCAGCATTGCCATCAAGGCACCTTTGCAGCGATTCGTCGATTTCAGCGAATGGTTTCTAACCGAACATCAGCTCAACGCACCTGGCTTGAGACAACACTTCGCGGCACTGATGCAAGCGCCCAAGCGGATGCGGGGGGATAAGCTTCCCAGCGAATGGCGCCGACTCATTGAGTCAACACTCGCCACCTGTGGCTGGCTACACGAAGGCAAACTGAACAGTATCGAGTTTCAAACAAGACAGGCTTTTGTTGCAGCCATCGCCGAACTAGGCAAACTCGACCTGGTCACGGGCCGATGCACTTTGAACGATGCCCTCGGGTTGCTGCGTCAGCTGTGTCAGGACAAACTATTTCAGCCAAAGACACAAGGCAGCCCTCCCATCCAGATTCTTGGCATGCTCGAATCAACAGGGCTAGAATTTGATGCGCTATGGGTCGCGGGCTTAACCGAAAGTCAGTGGCCGCCCCCTGCCCGCCCCAACCCTCTGCTATCGATCCCTGCGCAGCGCGCTACAAATACGCCAAACGCCAGCGCTCTGATTCAACTCGATTTTGCCAGGAAGATCCAGCATCGGCTGATGCTTTCGTCCAGCAATATCACCTTGAGCGCCCCAACCCGTGACGGGGACACGGAAATCCACCCAAGTGCACTCATTACGGACATTCCGCTCTCCCCGCTCCCAGATATCTCACCGGTTCCCTGGATCACCGATTGTCTACAGAGACGTCCGGATGCACTGACCCGGATCGACGACGCGACCGCACCTGCCGTTGACGCCGGCAGCCGCGTACGCGGTGGCACGTGGTTGTTACGCGCCCAGGCCATCTGCCCCGCCTGGGGCTACTTTCAATTCAGGCTGGGCGCCTCACCACTGCAAACACCGGTTGAAGGACTTGATGCCCGCAAGCGCGGCACCCTTGTCCATAATGCATTGGAAACCTTCTGGATCGAAACCCGTGATCTGACAACACTGCAAACACTGACGCGATCCGGCTTACCAGAGGCCATCGAACGGGCCGTCGCACACGCCCTGGAGAAGCACCACAATGACAAACGGAATGAACCCCTCAAACCACGCCAACTGAGACTGGAACGCGAACGTCTGTGCCGGCTACTGGATTCCTGGTTGCGTATGGAAGCAGAGCGCAAAGAATCATTTAGCGTGCTTCACACCGAGCATGAGTTCAACGAGGTCATTGGCGGCATCGAAGTACGTATGTTCATAGACCGCATCGATCAGCTGACGGACGGCAGGATCCTGATCGTGGACTACAAAACAGGGGGGCATATTGATACCCGTAACTGGGCAAGTGATCGCCTGACCGAACCACAACTGCCGATTTATGCAGCTATTGCCCAGCCTTCTGACGGCGATATCGCCGGTGTTGCTTTTGCCCAAGTCCATCTGGCGAAACTCGGTTTCAAAGGCATTGGAGAAGCGATTGACAGCCCAGCAGGCATCGACGACCTCCGTAGTGACAAGGCACGAAAAACCTTTGACAGTACACGCTTCCCGGATTGGAAAAGTGTACTGAACCACTGGCGCCAAGCAGTGCATGATATTGCTGCCGAGGTCTGCCGAGGCGATGCCGGCGTCCGCTTTGCCAATGACAAAGATCTCCTTTATTGCGATGTTCGCCCCTTGCTGCGCCTCTCTGAACGCGCCTCACAGCTCGAAGCTCACAACATCCGTCAGGAAGGTTTCGATGCATAAGGAATCCCAGGAGATGTCCGCCGAAGCCCTCATTGAAGCGGATCAGGCGGCACGTAGCCGGGCACTGGATCCGTATTCCTCGTTTATTGTCGACGCTCCCGCCGGAGCCGGCAAAACCGAATTGCTGACCCAGCGTTTTCTTGCGCTGCTGGCGCGCGTCTCGGAGCCAGAAGAGGTGGTAGCACTGACCTTCACCAGGAAAGCTGCCGCGGAAATGCGTGACCGGGTCATGAGCAATCTGCGCAAGGCAAGTAACTTCCTCGACTCAAACGCACCCGAACATAGTCGCACCACCTACGCCCTTGCCCGAGCGGTTCTGGATCACAACGACCGCCAGGGTTGGCAGCTACTAACGAATCCCGGACGTCTACGGATCATGACGCTGGACGCCATCAGCATGCACCTGGCACGGCAAATGCCCTTGCTGTCGCGTTTCGGCAGCCAGCCTGCATTGAGCACCGAATGCCAACCACTCTATGAACAGGCGGTACGCGAAACGTTGGCCCTGCTCAATGCACCCGAAGGGAATGAAGATGGTGACACCATCGCACGCGTTCTAGCCTACTTTGATAACGATACGCATCGGCTCCAGAAAATGCTTGTCGCGATGCTGGGACGTCGAGATCAGTGGCAAGGCTACACATTCGGTACGAAGCATCAC
Organism: Rhodocyclaceae bacterium; assembly: GCA_023253415.1. GTDB lineage: Bacteria > Pseudomonadota > Gammaproteobacteria > Burkholderiales > Rhodocyclaceae > Fluviibacter. Next base: position 12,071 of record JALRGK010000027.1, on the reverse strand, counting down.
GAAACGTTACAGCAGGCGGTCAGCAATGTTCTCGCCGGTCTGATCAGCAGCGAGCTGAGCAGCATTGCCAACAGTCTGGAACCGATTTTCAGCTGCGAGGTCATGGCGGCAGCACGGCACGCCGCATCAAACAGCCCTGACGCACCGATTCATCTGCTACAGGACTGGGATTGCCCGCCACCGACGGACGCCACGGGGTTGCCGCGATGGCGCGCTATTGCCGCCCTATTCCTGACCGGCAGCGGGAGCCTGCGCAAGGATTATCGCAGCCCCATTAATCTTGCAGGCCCCGCGAACAAAGCGCAAAAAGACACGCTGAAAGCTGCGCTGATCGAGCTCGCGCAACACCGTCTCGACGCTGTACTGCAACGAATTCGTGAGCTCCCTGACCCAAGACTGAGCGAGGATGAGTCTGGCATCGTCTGCGACATGGCTCGCATGCTTCAGCTAGCCATCGCCAATCTGTGGTTGCTCTTTATTCGTGAAAAAACGGTCGACCATACAGAAATTGCCCAACGCGCCCTGGCGGCACTGGGAGACCACGAAGCACCGACCGATTTGGCCCAACAGCTGGATTACCAGATAAGGCATCTACTAGTTGACGAATTCCAGGACACTAGCCCGACGCAGGTATCGCTGCTGGAAAAACTGACTGCCGGCTGGTCGGACGAGGAGGGGCAAACACTTTTTTTGGTGGGTGATCCGATGCAGTCTATTTACCGCTTCCGGAAAGCGGATGTAGGACTGTTTATTCGGGTTCGTCAAGACGGCATTGGCCACATTCGCCCGACCCCGCTCCGCCTGTATCGCAACTATCGCTCGACGAGCGCTATCGTGAGCTGGGTCAACCAGACATTCGAGCATGTCTTTGCCGACAAGGATGACGCTATGCGTGGGGCTGTCCGATTCAGTCCCGCTGTTGCACACAGGGAAACGCGCGAGGAGATCAGCGTCCACATCCACCCGATCATCACCGGCAGCGCACAAGCGGATGACGACGATAACAGCATCGAGGTACAGACACCGGCTGATCAACGCGAAGCACAGGTGATGCTGCAATTGATCCGGCAAACCCGGATCGAAAAGCCGGACGCTACGATCGCGATACTGGTCCGCGCCAGATCCCATCTCAACGCGTTAGTCTCACTACTCAATACCCAGACACCCCGGATACCGTTCCAGGCCGTCGAGATTGACCCTCTGGTAGATCGGCAACCCATTCAAGACCTGGTATCACTGACTCGTGCACTGCACCATCAGGCCGATCGCATTCATTGGCTGGCCATTTTACGTGCACCCTGGTGTGGTCTGCGCCTGGAAGACTTGCACCATCTCGCAGCGGATGACCACGATCAAACGCTATGGGCACTGATGCAGGAAGACACTCGGATCACGTCACTGACACCCGATGGGCGAAGCCGCTTATGCCACTTACGGCAAGTGATCTCGCGCGCTTACGACAAGCGCAGTCTGTTTCGGCCACGCCGATGGATCGAGCATGTCTGGCGGGCACTAGGTGGGCACCTCACATTAGAGGCCCCCTCGGATATTGCGGATGTGCAAGCCTATTTCAAACTGCTTGACACACTCGAAGCCCAGGGTTCACTTGACCTTAACCGCCTCGATGACGGTCTAAACCGTTTATTCGCAGCGGCAGATGCATCTACCGATAGCGCCCGCATCCAGCTGATGACGATTCACAAATCTAAAGGGCTGCAATTCGACACCGTGATCATTCCCGGCATGCATAAACGATTGCCGACTGACGATAAAGCATTGCTACTCTGGGATACCGTCCTACTTGATGATGACCATGAACATCTGGTCGTGGCACCAATAGCTCCGTTGGCAAGCCACACCAATGGCATTCCAACGGCCTATGACCTCCTGCGCAACCTGGAGAAGACCCGAAGCCTAAATGAGGCTCAGCGCGTCCTCTATGTCGGCATTACCCGTGCCGAACGTCAACTGCACTTACTGGGTGTTGCCCAGCGCGATTCGAAACCGGGTGGTAACACCGGACTTCGCTCACCCGCATCGACCTCATTGCTGGCACCTTTATGGCCCGCCCTAGAAAACAATTTCATGGCAGCAATCGACAGCGAATCACCACTGCCGCAGAAATCGATTATCCAGCCCGATGCTTCTGAATTTGTGCCACAGCTGGTGCGTCTCAACGAAGCCTACACATTTGCCTACACGGACACCGCCGAATTTTGTGCGGCATTCGAGGACACACCACCATCGGGACAGGACGAGACTCTGGAGATGTCAATTGGCACACTCACGCATCGTTACCTAGAGGCTATCGCCAACGATGGCATAGAGGCTTGGTCTGCCCGCCGGATCGCGCACCTGCACGCAACGGTCGTTCGTACCTTATGTCAACAAGGACATAGCGTCCCCGATGCGGATATTGCGGCCAAGCAGATCATCCACACCGTCACAACGATGCTTGAAAGCGACACCGGACGCTGGATCCTGAAACCCCGAACAGTCGCTGCCAGCGAGATCCCCATGAGCAGCCTGCACCCTGATGCGCCCTCTCTCTTCCAGCATCACATCATCGACCGGATGTTCATTGATGATGGCATCCGCTGGATCATTGATTACAAAACGTTCTACAGTGGTGACACTGTGACTCAAGCGCAACTTCGTAGCCGTGCTTTCAGTTATCAAACACAGCTGGAGCGCTATGCTGCGTTATTTGCCAACGACCCGTTAAAAACTCGCACCGCGATTTACTTTCCGGCACATGACACGCTGATCGAAGTGCCTACCGGTACCAAGGAGCAGTAAATGCCTGCTAACAACACCATACCCAAGCGTCTACTCATGGCTGCGGCGGCCAACCGGAGTCGAAAACCGATACTCTACGATGAGCTCGGTCGCTCTCTCACCTTTGACCGCATGATCATTGGCTGCGCGGTCCTGTCACGCAAGATAGAAGCCCTCTCGCATCGTCACCATGTGGGCTGTCTGCTTCCTAATAGCGTGACCGGCGTTGTTGCCACCTTCGGCTGCAACTTTGCCCACAAAACGGCCGTCATCCTTAACTACACCTTTCCCGTACCGACGATTCTCCGCTGCTGCGAACGGGCACATCTCGATGTCTTGCTGACATCCCGGCAGTTTCTCGAGAAATCCGGACTGGCTGATCTACCAGAACTGTTGGCGTCTCACCAGATCAGAACTGTTTTTCTGGAGGATCTGGCCAAAAAGATCGGGCGTCTGGCAAAGTTGCGCGGCATGCTACGGGTTCGCCTGAAGCGACTGCGAACTGAGCGAAGCGCCCCGGATGATGCTGCCATCATTCTATTTACTTCAGGCAGCGAAGCAGAGCCCAAAGCCGTTGTGCTCACACACCGGAATCTCCTCGCTAATTGTGGCCAGATTCTTGAGGCATTCCCGATTGGCCAGCACGAGGTCATGTTCAGCGCTTTACCCCATTTCCACGCGTTCGGGCTGACAGCCGGGGCTATTTTGCCACTGCTGAACGGCATGAAAACCATCATCGGTCTCTCACCGCTTCGCCATCGGGAAAACCTCCAGATGATCCGCGAGCATCAGGCCACCGTACTGCTTTCAACGGATACATTTCTCGCCCAGATGATCAAAGTGGCTGCCCCGGGTGATTTAGCGTCGTTACGTTTCGTCGTGGCCGGTGCGGAACGGCTCAAACCCCGCACGCGTGAACTTTATGAGGCTCTGGGCGTCACCATGCTGGAAGGTTACGGCGCAACAGAGGCCGGTCCGGTCATTGCGGTCAATGTACCCGGCGCAACCCGCCATGGCACCGTAGGCCGCATTCTGCCAAACATCGAATATCGTATTGAGCCACACGAAGGCATTGAAGAAGGCGGTGTGCTTCATGTTCGCGGCCCGAATATGATGAAGTCCTACCTGCACGACCTGCTGGAATCCCGATCCTCTCTCGATGACGGCTGGTACGACACGGGAGATATTGTTACGGTTGACCCGGAAGGTTATCTCGCCATCAAAGGCCGAAAGAAGCGCTTCACAAAAATCGCCGGAGAAATGATCTCTCTGGGCTATATCGAGGACGAGGTCTCTCGTCTCTCACCGGACCATCAGCATGCAGCGATTGCCATCGAATCTGATGCCCAGTTAAAAACCCTGATTCGTCTTTATACCAACGACCCTGCACTCACCCTCGACACCATCCGGGCGCACTTCAACGATTCTCGTATTCCCAACACCTATTTACCCAGGGAGATCGTTCATATGGCAGAACTTCCTGTGTTGCGCACAGGTAAAGTGGACTACCAGACGCTGCAACACCTGATCAGGCATTAACCTCTCGCCCGCCTAGTCACGCTCGTAGTAGTACCCTGGCGGCGGGGACGGCACGGTATAAACGGGCGGCAGCACATAGTAGGGCTGCGCCACAATGACGCGCGGCGGTGGCGGCGGCACCCTATAAACCGGCGCTGGATAGACCGGTCGGGTCTGCGCCCAGGCATTGATCGCCAAACCGCCTACGACGGCGCCCGCAACGAACGGTGCCCAGCCCCACCCGCCACCACGACCGCTGTGGTGATGCCCCCCACCAGCCCAAACCGGCTGAACCAGTGCTGAAGATAAAGCAACAGCGATAGCTAATAACACTCTGAATTTCATGGCGCACTCCCTTAAAAGTTACAACGCCCGGAGCACATAACGCGTGAAGCGACGGGTGGATGACAACTTGGCCATCGGGGCCACTAATTTTTCTGTAATTTTTTGTAACAAGCGCTAGACAGCTATCTCGCTTCCCTTTAGGCTTACTTAAGCACAACCAATCACGTTCCCGGAGCACGGACACCATGAATGCACCACGCGAAAACCTCATTGCGACCGCTTTCCAAAACTTGCGTCACATGGCCTTGGCGACTTCAGCCGCTGTGATTCTGGCGGCTTGCGCTGGCGGTGGCTTAAGCCCGTCCCAGAAATCAGGATTCCTGGGCGCGGGAGAATATGATCGACTGCAGAAAGTCGAAAGCCCTGCACCTGGCGTCAACATTTATCGTTACGTCAGCCCAGACTTTAAACGCAGCGACTACAAGGGTGTCATGATCGACCCGGTAATGCTCTATCAGACTGCGCTACGTAACGAAGGGAATAAGGGCATCTCGGAAGAAACCATTTATCAGACGCGCTTAATTATTGATGAGAACATCAAGTCAAAGGCTGCGCACCGGTTCAATGTCGTCGATAAACCTGGCCCAGGGGTGGCCCGTATCAGCATTGCCATCACAGGTGCCGAAGTTGAGGGCGAAGGTTTCAAACCGCGCAACCTCGTCCCGATTTCTGCCGTATTGACCGTCGCACAGAAAGCGACAGGTCTTGATTCGAAGACGGCTGTCCTCGTCGTTGAAGCCAAACTGCGTGACAGCGTCACCGGTAAACTGCTCGGTGAAGGCGTCTACACTATGTCGAGCGATACCTTCCGTATGGAATCCGGCACCCCGGAACAATTCCAGAAACTGGCCAGCGACTGGGTCACGACGGCGGTCCGCGTCGCTGCTGGTATGGCCGGTAATTAAACATGCGCTATCGTTCCATGATGATCGCCGCTCTGGCTGCGGCAGCTTATGTCACAACTGCCTGGGCTCATGAGCAGCCTTATGTAGGCGACATACCCGGGGTAACGGTCGATGTCCTGGCAAAGAGTGACAAGTCATGGAACGGTAGCCTGTTGCCGGCTTACCCTTCAGAGCAACCACAAGTTACTATTATCCGGTATCAGTTTGCTCCGGGTGCTGTACTCCCCGTGCACAAGCACCCTGTCATCAATGCGGGGGTTCTACTCCGCGGGACGCTCAATGTACGCACCGCAACCGGCGAGACGCTTGAATTAAAAGCTGGGGATCCAATCATCGAGCTGGTCAATCAATGGCACGAAGGTGTTAACAGTGGCAGCGACACCGCTGAACTGATCATTGTTTATGCCGGCACCCCCAATCGCCCGCTGGCCGTTAGAAAAGACACAACAGAATCCGCACAGGGTTCACGAGCCACTGCACCTATAGAGGCCACTTCTGGCTCCCTACTCGCCGGTGCCACCGTCCCGTTTATCTCAGGCGGTGTGGGCGATGAGTCGATGGCGGCGATCACCGCCCAGGAGAAGTCGTTTGATCTCAAACTATTGCTTGTCGGACAATCAGGTAGCTATTTGAGCGATGTCCGCATCACGATCACTGACCAGCATGACAAAGGGGTGCTTCTTACAAGCAGTGAGGGTCCCGTGCTCCTTGCCAATCTACCAACCGGTACCTATACAATCAAAGCACAAAAGAACGGACAAGCGCTAGAACAGAAAATCAGTGTGACACGCGGTAAACTATCCACGACCTATTTCCGTTTTCCGGGTGAATAATTCGTGTCAGCCTATTTCCGACTGCTACCCGCCACTGCTGCTCTCCTAATGCTGAATGCCTGCACTCAGTTCAGCAAACTTCAGATTCACGACAAAGCTTATCTCGATGACCAGAAAATCGAGGAAAGCTATCAAAAGGCCAATGGGCTTCAGGCCAAAGGCGAGAACGGCGAAGACATCATCGTTAAGAAGGAAACGCTGCGATTGCTGCACGATATTCGCCAGCGTCTCGAGAAAACCAGTGGCCAGACTTTCGAATATGCCATTGTCGATTCGGATAGCCATGCACACCTGCTGATGAGCCATGACAAAAAGGAATATGTCACCTTCAGCATGCAGTTCCTCGACAAGCACGGTAGCGATCCGGATATCCTCGCTGCCGTTGTCGCCCACGACCTGGCGCACATTGCCGACAAAGACACGGGGGATGCCCAGGATAACCGCGAAACCGGCTTCTTTGTCGCACGACAGGTCATCAGCGCTGCACTGTCTGTCGTCGGCACACCGATCGCCGGTTACGCCGCCAGCGCCGCCATGTCGGGTGCGGAGCAGGCCGCCATCGCCCAGGAAGAAGACAAGGTGAATCCGGTTGGCATGCAATGGCTGCTGGATTCAGGCTACACCCCGTGTGGCTATATCAAACTGAAGCAATACTCGGACGAGAACGAAAGCCTCGGATCACCGCTCAAGTTTATGGGCTCACACCCGGGCGAATCAAGCCGGGCGCAAATGGCACAGGATCAGATTGCCGCGAACCCCAAGATTGTTTGTCCGGCGCTCCCGCCAAGCCAAGATGCAACGCCGACCAAAGCCGGCAGTGTAGCCACACCTCCTGTAGACCAGCTTCCTAGGGAAGCTGAGCAGCGTGCGGCCACCCCCTAGAGCTAGGCGCGTAGACGACGGAAGCGTCGCTCATTTACCAATAGTGGCAGAAAACCGACCAGTAACCCGCCGGCCCCGAGCAGATTCGTCAAGGTATCAAACGTTGGGATACTGTAAAGGGCAATAAACACCATAAATGCCCCCGATAGGCATGGCCATACAACGTACGACACGGCGCGGGCTATGCCTGATCGTAACTTGGTCCGGTAGTGCCAGGCGCAGGCAAAACCAGCTAGGCTCATATAAAAGCAAATCTGGAAGCCAATCGCCAGAATCGAGCTTTCCAGAATGGTTTTCACCGATGGCATGTAGGATGATGTGAAGAGCAACATCATCCCTAACCCCCAGATGACCAGGGTCGCCACCCAGGGGGTTTGCCATTCGGAATGCACTCGAGCATAAACAGGATGCAACATCCGGTCACGCGCCATTGCGAACATGCTGCGACTGAACTGCAGGATCTGCGTTTCAATGGTTCCTACTGTGCTGACGATCGTACAAAAAACCGCCAGATAGTTCCAAGGAGACGGGAAGAGCTTCGTGGCAACGGCCAGCAGAATGTTGGTATCCGCATTCGCAATTTCCTGATCGTTCAGGACAATTAATACCACCACCATCATGATGGTAAAGAAGAGGATCATGTTCAGTACCGACCAGAAAGCGCCAACACCCGCCGCCCCGCCAGCAGCGCTTTTAGTACCCCGGGCTTCTTCGCTCAGGTTCATCGTCACGTCCCATCCCCAGAAAAAGAAGATCGCCGTCAACGCCCCCGTCGCAAAAATCTGGGGTGAGAATGAATTGGGTGTTACCCAGATCAGCGAAGGTGCGTGCATCGGTGCCCCACCATACTGAATAAACGCACCGACAATCAAAGCCACCAAAATCACCGTCTCGAAAATCGTCAGGGTGAGCTGTGTGTAGCTCGAATGTTTAATCCCACGCATCACGACCAGCGTGACAGCGGTGAGCCAAAGCGCTGCTGTGCCCGCTACCCAATGGGTGCTTTCCACGCGATTCGGCGCCAACAGAACCAGTGTTGATGTCGCCGCTGGAATAGTTGCCGAGACCATAAAAAACACCGAGGCCACCAGCAGCCCCCAACCGGCAAAGAATCCCCAACGAGGCCCAAATACCTGGCCAACCCACGCATACGCAGCGCCTGCGTTAGGCGTCATCTTGCTTAAATGAATAAAAGCCAGCGTTATGCCGAACATAATCAGGCCACAGTAGACGATGCTACCGACAGACAACACGCCAACGGCTGCCACAATCGTTGCGGTTGTCACTGCTACACTGAACGCCGGTGCCGTACCGGCAATCCCCATGATGACGGCCTCGAAGACACCGAGAGAGTTTTTAGCCAGCTCGTTTCCAGACGTCATTCGCATCACCTATTTTAATAAACGGTTATTATGCAGTGCATCTATCGTCAACGGAGATCGGCGTGCGTGTGCTTTTATTCTTGCTGGGATTAACATCGCTTCTCACCGCTTGCGGCAGTCTGTCATCACATATCAATAGCGGTGACTACAGCTATGCCGCCAAGGACGTCAGCATCAATCACTTTGGCGTCAATTACAGTATCAGCATACCCCTTCAGGTAAGAGACCAACGCGTCACCGCCCAGACACTGGCCTCTGACTGTGAAAGCGGTACCGGGTCGTTAAAAATCCTGACGGGCCAAGCCGATGCCGACCTTGCCTACCCAGTCAAAACAAATAGCAACACGGCACCGGACACCCTATTCAAATTTCTGTGTGACAAGAATCCGAAACTAGTACGTGTTGTACGTGGCTGTAGCTAAACACTCAGGCCATAGTTCTGGTGTGGGCAGCTACATAGTCACTTTCTAGCGTTGGCTGCGCAACGGCAACGCCTAAGGCGGCGGTGGAGATGAGGACGATCCATACAAGTAGATTTTTCATGTTGATGCTCCTTATGTGTCACCCTTGGGTTCGGGCATGGAGTCATCTTAAACACCGAGAGTCTCACCAGATGAGCCTCTGGTTCCACCTACTGACTATTTTTAATCGCAGTTCGTAGCACTACCCGAGTTTAGGCACGAAGTGCCATCAAAGTTATAGGTTGTATTACCCGTTGTCTGGTACTCGCTGCCGTCTGTGCCCAGCATGAGGCCGCCCTCGGTCTGATAGGTGGTACCTGTGTCGCTTTGTACCATCCCGCCACTCTGCTGAAAAGTCGCCCCGCCGGGTGCGTAGGTATCTCCACCCAGATTTTGATAGGCGCCTCCGGTATCGTAGCCGTCGCCATCCTGGGCACAACAAATGGATGCGGCCACTGCAAGACCCCATAGCAGATATCTCAATAGAGACATGGCTCAAAACGCCTGAAACATAAAATGTGGATAATGGTACCGTTTCTTATGGATAAAGGCACCGAATGCAGCCATGGCTTCAGAGAGAATTGATGTGCAAACAGCCGGCCAGCCTTCTTATGGCACTGGCGATTTGCGCCCTTGTTTCCTGTGAAGTCCTCGCTGCGAGCCCGGCGGTCGCCACAACGACAGAAACAACCACCACGAAAAGAAAATGGACCCCAAAGAGCCAGCCCAGCCAACGCTTGAGCCAGGGGCTTGAGACGACGCGACCGCGCATCGCTCTCATGCCGCCCGATACCGAACCGCCGGGCACCATTGCTTCGAAAGGCCTGCGCGGCAAAGCCAGCTTTTACGGCGCCAAGTTCAATGGCCGAAAAACGGCCACTGGCGAGATCTTCAACAACAAGCTGTTTACCGCAGCCAGCAACCTGGTACCGCTAGGCTCTCTAGTCCTGGTTAAGCGTCCGGACACCAATCTCTGTGTGGTCGTAAAGGTGAACGATCGCATGCACCCAAAACACCAATCCCGGGTCATCGATCTGTCACACAGTGCTGCAAAATATCTCGATATGGTGCGAGAAGGGATTGTGAAAGTGCAGATCGTCCCATTGCCTAGCAGTGCCACCGAAGGCAGCACCATCGACTGCGCCATGGGCTTCGAACTGGAAGAAAGCTGTAGCGACTGCAACGTTCACCCGCTGGAATTCAACGAATCCAGTCAGTGACCGTTCACAGGCGCTGTAATCGCTCACCGATCTCTCGGCGCACCAGGCTGATGGCACTCTTCATGGTATAGAACCGGTTGGTCTCGTCAGACGACACCCACACATCACCCAGTTCATCATCCAGCGCTTCCAACCGTTCGGACAGGTATCGCAACTGTTCAACCGATGTCGCCGCATACATGCGTTCTTCAATGACTTTCAGTTCATCGTAAGCATCTGAAATCAACTGACGCGAGCGGAATAAGCGGTAATTCGGCAGCAGACGGAACAAGGGAAGAACGATGGCAAAGAGACCCAGTACAAATAACCACATACGGTCTATATAACTGACGATCCAGAAAGGCAGCATGCCGGTTAACCAGGGCGCCCCTTTGTCATAGAAACGTTGAGCAACCTCACTGAGCGGAATGCTTTTGTCGATATAGGCAGGGAACTGATCTGTCCGACCAAAAAAACCTTCGACATTCTGACTAGTTTTATCCGCCGCTTGCAAAAACAACTGCTGAATGGCCGGATGCATGTTTTTTTCTACCAACAGCGTTATCGTAGAAGCAATCATGTGAATATCCTGGGGCGGGTCCAGCTTGACCAGGTTCAACGAACCTCGTGGGATCGTCACCGTTTCTAGGTAGGGCATTCGCTTTACATAAGCATCAGCGTAGGCGAAATCGAAAATATGCAATTCGGGATGCGCCAACAGATTCTGAATGGTTGGGGAATCGAAGCCATCCACAATCGCCATGGCTTCAATCTTTCCGCTTAGCAGCTGTTCGGTGGCATCGGCATGTGACAACCGGCGCAGGTTAGCGTTGTCACCGGAAATCTTTACGCCGCGCATCGCCAGAATACGGGTCAGCAATAATTCGGTCCCGCTTCCCTCACGACCAATCGCAATTGGCTTACCCCGAAAATAACTGATGGCATCAAGCCCCGTAAATTGCGGACCTCGATAAAAGAACCAGAGTGGTAGATATTGCACACTGCCAAGCGATACCAGATGAGGATAGTCACCACGATGCGCAATGCCCCCCAGAAGAAACCCTGCATTCACCGGCGTCTTAGTGTCATCCGCTTCGGCAATACTTTCATGGGAACCCGCGGTATTGATCAGCGTTAAGGTCACGCCCTCCTGGGCAAAAATTTCCTGATAGCGCCGACCTAACTGCTCAGTGGTCGAGCCCGGTTGCCCCACCGCCAGAGTCACCTCTCGCGGCGGCAGTGGTCGGGTGAAGAATACGACCAGTAACACGCTACCCAATACAACGAGTAAAGAAACCCATTCCTCACGGAACATGATGCGCCAGGCCAGATGCTCTTCGCGCAATCGGTTATAGATGAAGCGTATAAAGGGGTGGCTTTTGCGGACAGTCATTCGAGCATTCTGCCCTTTGGTCAACAAAAAGGCCACGGGTCACCCGTGGCCTTTCACCTAAGTTTGATTCAGATCAGAGATCAGCTGGCAAGCACGGCTTCGATCTGGGCAAACGTTTTCGCGACAGAATGGATTTGCGTTGCCACACCGAGCTGACGCGCGATCTGCGACGCCGAGAAGATGCCACGCACCATCTGACGGCCCGTCAACGGGTCGGTATCGACCACCAGCGCATGGTTACGGTTATGCGCCTTCAGCGTTTCGATGATATCAACCACTTTGGCCTGCGTCACCTGCTTGAGGGTAAGTACCTCGATATCCTGTTCTGGCGTCATCACATCCTTGACGGTAATTTCGCCATGTTTCAGACCCTGC
>JALRGK010000252.1 GCA_023253415.1 Rhodocyclaceae bacterium | reverse complement strand
TGCCTTGAAACTCAAGGAAATCACCTACATCCACGCCGAGGCCTATGCCGCCGGCGAACTCAAGCATGGTCCGCTGGCGCTCGTCGACAAGGACATGCCGGTCATCTCAGTCGCCCCGAACAACCAGCTGCTAGAGAAGCTCAAGAGCAACCTGCAGGAAGTCAAAGCCCGGGGCGGTGAACTCTTTGTGTTGGCCGATGCCAACACCGGATTCAAATCCGAAGACGGCGTGCACGTCATCACCGTGCCCGATCACGCCGGTAGCCTATCGCCTATCGTCCATACTGTCCCACTGCAGCTGCTGTCGTATCACACGGCATTGGCCAAGGGCACGGATGTGGATAAACCACGGAATCTGGCGAAGTCGGTGACGGTGGAATAGACTTCAGACAGATGTAATAAAAAAGCCGCCATAAGAGGCGGCTTTTTTGCGGGTGAGATTCTGATTATTTGAAGAGTAGTAGTGCTTTCTGTAGCGTGATCCACATCCCCCAGGCCATGGGGATGGAAACAGCAGCCCAGGCCAGCGCAATTTTGCCGGAGTGGCTGACTTCGTGAGCAAGCGCAGTGACATCAGACACAAAGTGTTCATGTGTGTCATCGGCGATCTTCTTCTCTTCGGCAACTTCTTCCTTGCTCATGTGCAGTTCTTCCGACACCGGACGTACTAACCAGTTGGCGATGAAACCGATAATCAGCAGGCCTGAGAGGATGTACATGGTGATGTTGTAGGCATCGGCACGTGCTACGCCGTGCGCTAGCTGATATTCACGCAGGTAGTTGACGATGACCGGGCCGAAGATACCGGCGGCAGACCATGCGGTGAGCAGTCGCCCATGAATTGCGCCCACGAACTTAGTTCCGAACATGTCTGCCAGATACGCCGGGACGGTGGCGAAGCAGCCGCCGTACATCGACAGGATGACACACATGAAGACGACGAATAGCGCCAGCGATGCGCCTTCAGCCGTGCTAGGAATGGCCGCGTACATGGCAAAACCGAGCAGGAAGAAGGTGGCATAGGTCGCCTTGCGGCCAATCTTGTCGGATAGGGAGGCCCAGAAGAAACGGCCTGCGATATTGAAGAGCGAGAGCAGACCGGTAAAACCGGCGGCGATGGCGGCAATCGAGGTCTTTTGCGCAGGGCTCAGTTCGTTGAAGGCCAGATCGATGCCGATCAATTTGCCCGCGAATACTTCCTGCAGCATCGGCGAAGCCATGCCGATGATGCCGATGCCGGCTGTGACGTTGACGCAGAGCACAGTCCAGACCAACCAGAACTGGCGTGTTTTCCAGGCATGGCTGAGGTGTACATGATGCTGGGTGATCATGGCTTTCTTGGACGGCGGTGGCGGTGTCCAGCCGGCCGGCTTCCAGCCTTCGGCAGGGATACGGTAGCCCAGTGCGCCGGACATCATGAAGACAAAGTAAATGGCGGCAAGGACCAGGAAGGTTTCAAATACGCCTACGGAGCTTGGCGTCGCAAAGTATTTCATCAGCATGTCCGCCAGTGGGGCACCGATCATGGCACCACCACCAAAGCCCATGATGGCCATACCGGTCGCCATCCCGCGGCGATCCGGGAACCATTTGATCAGGGTCGACACGGGCGAGATGTAACCGAGGCCCAGGCCAATGCCCCCGATGACGCCAGAGCCCAGCCACATCAGCCAGATCTGGTGCAGTTTGATACCGATCGCCGAGATGACCAGGCCGCCGCACCAGCACAGCGCCGAGACGACGCCAGCTTTGCGTGGTCCGACGCGTTCCAGCCAGCCGCCCCAGATGGCGGCCGAGGAACCCAGGAACACAAAGAAGAGCGTGTACATCCAGCCGAGCGTCGAAATTTTCCAGTCGCAATTCGAAGCGAATAGTTCGGCCAGCAGGCTCATGTCGGCCGGACAGGCCAGCGGTTGCGTGATGCCGATGGCGCGCGACAACGGTAGCCAGAATACCGAGAACCCGTAGGCCATCCCGATACACAGATGGATGGCTAGTGCGGCAGGTGGCACCAACCAGCGGTTGAAGCCGGGCTTGGCGATGATGCGGCTTTTATCCAGCCAGCCCGTATTAGTTGCGGCTTGGCATTTTTGTGAATTAGTCATAGTTTTAGAACCCGGGGCAGGCATGATCTATGAAGCAGAAGGCTCGCAGAACTGCCCTGTATGGACGATTTCGTAATTTTATCGAAAGCTGGCATTTCTCTGTGGGATTTCATGGGGTTATTTGAATTTACTATGTATCCCCCTTATGCGTTATGTAGTAAAGTTTCATAACGGTTACGGAGAACCCTCATGGTTATGCATTCGCTGGGATTGCAACTGCAGAGCAAAAACACCAAATGGAGCCACATTGAGCTGCTCGAATTGATTGATGAATACGGTTCGATCAACAAGGCGGCATCGAGTATGGGTATGAGCTACAAGGCGGCATGGCTGGCCGTAGAAGCCATTAATAATATGTCCAGAGAGCCAGTGCTCCTTCGCCAGACCGGGGGAACCCAGGGTGGAGGGACTCAGCTCACAGACTATGGACGTCGATTTGTCCATCTTTATCGCTGTATCGAAGATGAACAAAAAAAACTTTTTGCAAACCTTGACGAACATTTTAGAGATTTCGAGGAATACCAAAAGCTTCTCAGGAGATTCAGTATGCGGACGAGCGCACGTAATCAGTTTTTAGGGACGATCTCTGCTATCAAGAAGGGTGCCGTCAATTCAGAAGTGACACTCGATATCGGTAGTAATGAACATATCTATGCAGTAATCACTAATGAAAGTCTGGAGCATCTGAATCTGAAAGTGGGCCATGAGGCTTATGCATTGTTCAAGGCGCCTTGGGTCATTGTGACGCGTGAAGGAAATTACAAAACCAGTGCCCGTAATGAACTTCGTGGGAAAGTGGCGCAGATTCACCGAGGTGCTATTAATTCTGAAGTGAATGTCGAATTGCCTGGCGGCAAGATTGTCAGCGCAGTATTGACCAATGAAAGTGTCGACGGATTG
>JALRGK010000089.1 GCA_023253415.1 Rhodocyclaceae bacterium | reverse complement strand
ATGAAGATGGCTACAAGCATGCTGTTAAGCGCTTCAAGGCTTTCCGTGACGACGTCCTAAAAATGGACGCCGACAAGAAAGATGCTGACAAGACCAAGTAAGGTTTAAGCTTTTCCCCAAGGGACGGGCTGTTCGATAACGGGTTTGAGCGCGCCTGGCAGCATATCAAGATAAGCGCTCATTCGTCCCTTGGCCCAAGCAAGCGGTACGTCATCGCTAGCTAATTGACGCTCTGCCATAAGCAGTTCCGCAGTTGCCAAGTCGTTCATATGTCCCAGAAGCTCTTGGGTGCTTGCCAGTGATCGGCTAAAAGACTGAACTCGTTTTTTAGGGTAGAGGCTTTCGAAAAAGTCCAGGGTGTAGCGTAACTTTTTGAGGTCGATGCGGACCTCGTGCCGTTGCTCGGCATTCAAGGTGTGTGCCATACGCGCGCCGGTCACAAAGCGCTTGTGGCGACGTTTGAGCGATTTCGTTGCGTAACTATGGATGCTGTCCTTCTGATCCTTAAGTGAGAACAAGGCTTCACAAAAACTAATGATATTGAGGCTGTATTGTTTGCTGGTGACGTAGGCCTTTGCGGTGTCGTGTGTGGCCAATCTGCGTGCGTTCGCAAAACTGCGCAGGGTGAGCAAGTCGGGGTGATCGCCCAGATCCTGATCGAGTAATGGTATTTGCTCGGTACAGAAGACATCCCAGTTTCTTGCGTCGCCGAGTTCCTGAGCGATATCGCGCCAGGCGTTGCTCCAGCGATCAGAAAACCCGGTGGGCAGTGCCTGGGAGAACAACCGTAGAGCTGTCCGCAGGCGCCGTAAGGCGACTCGGGCCTGATGAATGTATTCATCATTCTGCGGGGTCTGAATGCCGCGTTCATTGGCTTGTAGCTGTGCAATACAGCTACGGGCAATGTTGAGAAAAACCGATATTGTTGTGTCGTTACGATCAACCTTTAGTGCGCTGGCTCGGACGGGGATCGCCTTTTGATCGAGAAAGAGGGCATAGCCGCGAGCGGCTTTGCTCTCGTCGGCAGGATGTAAACGCACTTGGCGGCTTAATATTCGGGCTAATGCAAAGAGCGTTGCCGGAGAGCCTTCCTTGAGTTCGAGTTCAAGTTCGCAAATCGGTTTTTCACGGCTGATTTCATCGCGGCAAGTCGAGATGAGACCTTGATCCAGAGCGACTTCTATCTTGGCACGACGAAACTCCAGAAGCCAAACACGGCGACTGAAGTCTGTGGTGAAAATGGGTACGAGCTGATCTGCGACCTTCGAGAGCTTATCAGCGAGCGGAGCGTCGTCCACCAGGGTCGGAAAATCAAATACCCCGGGAGTTGTTGGTGCTTCCCACTCGGAGCGCTGGCTGATCCCGCCCTCGCTAGGGTGGGCTGTTTTAACGGTCAGAAGCGTTTTCCTGAGGATGCGTCGCTCTCGAACAGCAACCCGTTCTTTGGTCAGGGCTAGATCCGGGGTGTCGAAGTAGGTGTTATGCAGTTTCTGGCGTTTGGGCGTGTCCGCAAGCAAAGGATGCTTTAGCAGTGCGGGGATGTCTGAAGAGGCCAGAGATAGCTTAAGTTCGGTTTCGGTACCCATGTTACATTTATGTTTAAATATCGTTAAAAAATAATGGGTTAGCAAAAAACAATGAGCGAAGCTTACCGCTGTGTTGGGCGAAAGGCAAATAAAAACCCGCTGGCATTTCGCGAGCGGGTTGTGTGGGGCGATTCAGCCGGCTTTAGGTTTTAAGATCACCTGCAATGTAGCCAGCCAGTTGCTGAATGGTTTCTTCATGGCCTGCGATGATCGATTTCACGACATCACCGATCGACACCAGGCCAATCACTTTACCGTTTTCAAGCACCGGCAGGTGGCGGATGTGTTTTTCAGTCATAACGGCCATGCAATCATCAATCGTCTGCTCGGGCGTCATTGTGATTAGTTCGCTAGTCATCAGTTCACGGACCACGGTATCCCGCGAATTACGGCCACGTAAGATGACCTTGCGGGCATAGTCACGTTCCGTGAAAATGCCCTTCAGTGCATCGCCTTCCATAACCAGCACGGAACTGATGTCTTCACGGGCCATGGCTTCCAGGGCTTCAAGTACGGAGGCATCTGGACGTACGGCGTAAATGCCAGAGGTCTTGTGGTTGAGTAATTGGCGAATGGTGAGAGGCATTGCTGTCTCCAAGTGGTTATGAACGCGTATTACGCAGGTGTATTAAGATATGCTTACCGGCACTTTCTGGCAAGAGGGTGATTCAGTAACCTCGATTGACCCTTGTCCCACTTTTTATATGGCTGAACTGATGTTTTCGAAGATTCACGACTTTCTGGCGCAAACCTTGAAGCAGTCATCTGCTTTAAAGCCGGGGAGTGTGAGTCTGGTCGGAGCTGGGCCTGGTGATCCGGAATTGCTGACTTTAAGAGCGCTACGGCGGATTACAGAAGCGGACGTAGTCTTGTACGACAACCTGGTGGGTCCTGAAATCCTTACGTTGATTCGTCCAGAGGCTGAACTACATTACGTGGGTAAGAAGGCTGCAAAGCATGCGCTTCCTCAGGAGGCGGTGAATGATTGGCTGATTCGATTAGCCAAGGCTGGGCAGAGGGTGGTTCGGTTAAAAGGTGGTGATCCGTTCATCTTCGGCCGGGGTGGGGAAGAGATGGATGCCTTGTTAGCAGCCGGAGTACCTGTTGAAGTCGTGCCAGGGATTACTGCGGCGGTCGGCTGTGCCGCGTATGCGGGCATTCCGCTGACGCATCGAGATTGGGCGCAATCAGTAACTTTCGCCACCGGCCATTTGAAAGCGGGTTTAAGCGAACTCGACTGGCCCGCTCTGGCTCGGCCTACGCAGACCGTTGTTTTTTATATGGGGATGACGGCTGCCAGAGAAATCGCCGATGCACTCATGATGCATGGACGGGCGGCGCATACCCCAGTTGCCGTGATTTACCACGGTACAAGGCCAGATCAGAAGGTGCTAATCACGACGCTGGAATCTCTTGCTCAAAAGATTAACGCCGAAGGTTTGAAGCCTCCGGCGTTATTGATCGTGGGTGATGTAGTCCGCCTCTATCGAATGGACTGATCCCCGAAAAGTGGTCTAGGCGGCCTGCGCAGGGATGCCGTTGCCGATACGGGCAATACGGTTGTTTGCATCGGCGTAAACCAATTTTGGTTCGTAATTTGCCAGCTCGACTTCGTTGTAAACAGCAAAGGTGGCAATAATCAGTAGGTCACCGGGTGCTGCGCGGCGTGCCGCTGATCCGTTGACCGAGATGATGCCTGAACCGCGTTGACCGCGGATGGCATAGGTGGTGAAGCGCTCGCCATTGTTGATGTTCCAGATGTCGATCTGTTCGTACTCGCGAATGTTCGCGGCATCGAGGAGATCTTCATCGATGGCACAAGAGCCCTCATAGTGCAATTCCGCATGCGTGGTGGTCACGCGGTGCAGCTTCGACTTGAGCATGGTTCTTTGCATGGATTCTTAACCCTAAGCGGCAAAATGGAAACGCATTGTGTCGCGTCAAATTCAGCCTGTCAATAACCTTGTAATAATTTTGATTTTGGTCAAAAAAACAAAAAGAATCAAAAGGTTCTAGATCTCAAGATTGTCGAGCAGGCGTGGTATACCTAGTCGGGAGGCCGCTACGATCACCAGATGACGGTCATCCGGGCCCGCCGGCACCAGATCCTGTTGGCGGCGGATGCTGATGTAATCGGTTTGCCAGCCGTGGGTATTCAACGTATCGGCGGCTTCCTGGCAGAGTTGCTCGTAGTTGCGCTGGCCATTGAGAACAGCTTGGCGGATCCCTTGAAGCACCTGCTGGAGTCGGGGTGCTTCGGCCCGCTCGGTCGCATTCAGGTAGCTGTTTCGCGACGACAACGCCAGACCATCGTCGGCTCGAACCGTTTCACCCCCAATAATCTTGATGGGTAGCATGAACTGTTGAGCCATGTTTCTCAGCACCATGAGTTGCTGATAGTCCTTTTTGCCAAACAACGCGACATCAGGCTGCACGATCTGGAACAGTTTCATCACCACGGTCGCCACCCCCCGGAAATGGCCTGGGCGGACTTCGCCTTCCAGCATGTGCTGGATCTCAGGCGGTTCTACCATATAGGTTTGGGGTTCCGGATAAAGGTCTTGCTCGGTAGGTGCAAAGAGGAATTCGACGCCGGCGTCTCGGAGCTGGGTACAGTCAGCCTCAAAGGTGCGGGGGTATTTGTCGAAATCTTCATTCGGGCCAAATTGCAGGCGGTTGACGAAAATACTGGCAACAACGCAATCGGCATGCTGACGTGCCTGCTGCATCAGGCTGATATGACCGGCGTGCAGGTTCCCCATCGTTGGGACAAACGCAATGCTTCTGCCCTGTTGGCGCACTCTGGCCAACGCCGCACGCAACTCGGCGACATTCGAAAATATGTGCATGCTCATTCCGGGTAAAGTTGGTCCGGGCCTGGGAACGTGCCGGCACGGACTTCTTCTACATATGAGGTAATGGCTGCGGCGACAGAATCTTTGCCTGCCATGAAGTTTTTAACAAAGCGGGGCTTCTTGCCAGGCGCAATATCCAGCATGTCGTGCAGCACCAACACCTGGCCCGAGCAGCCGGTACTGGCACCAATGCCAATCGTGGGAATGCGCAGGTGGCTGGTGATAAAGTCCGCGACCTTTGCCGGCATCGCTTCCAGGACCAGCAAGCTGGCGCCGGCTTCTTCCAGGCTCATGGCATCAGTCAGCAGACGTTCACGGTCACCATCGGCCCGACCCTGTACTCGGTAGCCGCCCAGTTGAAAGACCGATTGAGGTGTCAGGCCAATATGGCCGCAAACCGGAATGCCGCGCGCTGTCAAAAAGGCTGTGGTGGAGGCCATTTCACGCCCCCCCTCAATTTTTACCATCTGGGCACCGGCTGCCATCAGCTGGGCGGCATTGCGAAAAGCCAGTTCCGGGCTTTCCTGATAGGTGCCAAAGGGCATATCCGCAATAATCAGCGGACGATCACAACCGCGGGCAACACAGGCCACGTGATAAGCCATATCGGCTTGCGTTACGGGTAGGGTCGAATCATGACCTTGCAACACCATACCCAACGAATCTCCGACTAGCAGGGCGTCGACACCGCAGGCCTCAGAGACACGTGCAAACGTCGCGTCATAACAAGTCAGCATGACAATTTTCTCGCCACGTTCGCGCTGGCGGGCAAGGTCAAGCGGATGAAGACGGCGTACGGTAGTTTGGGCAGACATGAGTGTAATCAGCTCAAAAAAAGGTTGCGTAATTGTCTAGCATACACAGCAATCCGCAAGCGGCAAACTGTTAATCGATCTGCTCAATAGCCTGGTCGGTCACCAGTGGCAGGTAATAATTCAGCGCACCCAGTCCGGGGGCGTGGCAGTCCGGGAGTACATCCAGTAGCGGTCGCAGCACAAAAGCCCGTTGATGCAAGCGGGGATGGGGCAAGACCAAGAGCGGGGTATCCATCGCGACCTGATCATAAAGCAAGAGATCCAGATCCAGTGTGCGCGGTGAATTGCGGGCAATATCTTGGCTGCGGTTGCGTCCGAACTGGCGTTCAGTTTCCAGCAGCCAGTGCATCAGCGCCTCTGGTGCCAAGCGGGTACGAAAAACTGCGACGCCGTTAATGTAATCCGGCTGTGCTTCGTCGCTACCAATGGGCGCACTGCGATAAAAGGGGGATACTTGCCACGCGGCTGTGTCTGCATGGTTTTCTAATGACTGTAGTGCCTCTTGCAGTGTTTGGCGTGCGTCACCCAGGTTAGCACCCAGGCCGATGACGGCGAAATGCGGGAGAAGCTGCGTCATTATTCGCCCTGCGTATCAGCTGGTGTGTGACCACCATCCGTGTTCGGGCCACGTCGTCGATTTGGACTACGACGACGGCGCTTCTTGGCCGGTGCATGATCTTTGGGCGCGCCAGCAATGAGCGCTTCCTGAGCGGCTCCATCCGACTCGATGAACCGGGTCCACCAGTCACCGAGTGAGGCATCGATCTCACCCGTCTGGGCGCGCAGCAGCATGAAGTCATAGCCGGCACGGAAGCGCGGGTGCCCCAACAGTCCATAAGGACGCTTCCCACTACGTTGTTCGAAGCGGGGTTGTAAGGACCAGATTTCCTTGATGTCACCGACCAGACGTTTGGTAATGGCCAGCTTTTCGGCTTGACGATCCAGCACATCGGACATGGCGGCAAAGAGTGCCGGAATCGCGATTTCGTTCTTGGCTTTGCGCTTGTTCCAGTGCGCTAGCACTTCGTGCCAGAGCAGCGCAGCAAACAGGAAGCCGGGGGAGATGGATTTGCCTTCCCGGATCCGTTGATCCGTATTAGTCAACGCCTGTTCGACAAAGCGCTCCCCCAGCGGTTGTTCCAGAATCACGTCTAGGAGTGGGAGTACGCCGTGATGCAGGCCTTCAGCACGCAGGCGCTTGAGGCAGGCCAGGGCATCACCACAGGTGAGTAGCTTGAGCATCTCATCAAACAAACGCGCAGGCGGTACATGGTCAAGCAGCGGGGCCATGGCGCGGATCGGCTTACGCGTTGCTGTATCGATGTCCAGGCCCAGTTTGGCTCCGAGGCGAACGGCACGCAGCATGCGGACCGGGTCTTCGCGATAGCGGACCTCCGGGTCACCAATCATGCAGAGCTTGCCGGCCTTCAGGTCGGCGTAACCGTGGTGGTAATCGTGAATCGTTTCGTCATACGGATCGTAATAGAGTGCATTGACCGTAAAATCGCGGCGGGCGGCATCATCAGATTGTGAGCCGAAGGTGTTGTCCCGCAACACCCGTCCGTGTTCATCGGTTGCCGTGTCGTCGTCATGTAGGGCGCGGAATGTGGTGACCTCGATCAATTCCTGGCCCACCATGACATGCACAATCTGAAAGCGCCGGCCGATAATGCGTGACCGACGGCAACAACGGCGGACCTGCTCTGGCGTGGCGTTGGTCGCGATATCGAAATCTTTCGGATCACGGCCCAGAAGTAAGTCCCGTACGGCACCACCAACGACAAAAGCTTGGTATCCAGCACGTTCCAGGTCGTCGCAGACGCGTTCTGCGCCGCGGCTGAGCATGTCACGC
>JALRGK010000002.1 GCA_023253415.1 Rhodocyclaceae bacterium | reverse complement strand
GCAAACTGGTACAGCTGTGAGGGGTGGCGCGGAAAATAATCCGTACGCGGAAAAATCATGGCCCAGGGCACATCCGTAATCCGACCGACGAGTTCGCCGTTGATAAAGTTACCCATACGACCCGCAGCCAGACCCAGCGGTACTAAGGGTGCAATAAAGTCAGTGACTTCAAAGAAGCTGCGACCGTGTTTGCGGCCGTAAAGCCCCATCGCCACCAGAACACCCAGCAAACCACCGTGGAAGGACATACCACCTTGCCAGAGGGCAAAAATTTCCAGAGGGTGCCCCAGGTAGTAGCCGGGCTTATAAAACAGAACGTAGCCCAACCGCCCGCCAAGAACCACGCCTAAAGCCCCGTAGAACAGCAGGTCATCAATGGCTTGATTGGTCCAGCCCGCCTGCGGCAGCTGTCTGGCATGGACTCGGCCCATGACTACAAAGAGCAGAAAGGCCAGCAGGTACATTAATCCATACCAATGGATCGACAGCGGGCCAATGCTCAATGCCACGGGATCAAACTGGGGATGCATCAATGGCGTCATGAAATCCTGCGGGGGCGATAGAATAACGAAATTATAGGTCAATCACCGATCACATCTGATCGACCACCCAAACGTTTTCAGGTTTTAAGGATCTGCTATGCCGCACTATCGTTCCCGAACTTCCACCCATGGCCGCAACATGGCGGGTGCCCGCTCACTCTGGCGTGCCACTGGCATGAAAGACGGCGATTTCGGCAAACCGATCATTGCTGTCGTGAACTCCTTCACGCAGTTTGTGCCGGGTCACGTGCATCTGAAGGATCTCGGCCAACTGGTTGCCCGAGAGATCGAGGCTGCCGGTGGCGTGGCCAAGGAATTTAATACGATTGCTGTCGATGACGGGATCGCCATGGGCCACGGCGGGATGCTGTACTCCCTGCCGTCGCGCGAGCTGATTGCTGATTCGGTGGAATACATGGCGAATGCCCACTGCGCCGATGCGCTGGTGTGTATTTCCAACTGCGACAAAATTACCCCGGGTATGCTGATGGCCGCCTTGCGCTTGAACATTCCGGCAATTTTCGTCTCGGGCGGTCCGATGGAAGCGGGTAAGGTCAAGATTGCCGGCAAGGTGATTTCGCTAGATCTGGTGGATGCTATGGTCAAAGCGGCTGATAGCCATTGCTCGGATGAAGAAGTCGACGCAGTCGAGCGATCGGCCTGCCCGACTTGCGGTTCTTGTTCAGGCATGTTTACTGCCAATTCGATGAACTGTCTGACCGAAGCCTTAGGGCTGTCGCTACCGGGCAACGGCACGATCGTTGCCACCCACGCGGATCGCAAATCGCTGTTCCTCGGTGCGGGTCAGCGCATCGTCGAGCTGTGCAAGCGCTACTACGAACAGGATGACGCCTCGGTGCTGCCGCGCAATGTGGCCAACAAGAAAGCCTTCGAAAACGCGATGGCACTCGATGTGGCGATGGGTGGTTCGACCAATACCGTGCTGCATATCCTGGCGGCTGCCCAGGAAGCCGGTGTCGATTTCACGATGCAAGACATTGACCGCATTTCGCGCCACGTGCCCTGCCTGTGCAAAGTGGCACCGATGACTGACAAGTACCATATCGAGGACGTGCATCGTGCCGGCGGCATTCTCGGTCTGCTGGCCGAACTGGATCGTGCCGGTGTCATTCATCGTGACACGCCGACCGTGCACGCGCCAACCCTCGGCGCTGCAATCGACCAGTATGACATTACCCGAACCACCGACGAACGCATCCAGACGCTTTTCCGCGCATCGCCCGGCGGTATTCCGACCCAGACAGCCTTCTCACAGGATCGTCGTTACGATGACCTCGATACTGATCGTGAAAATGGTTGTATCCGTAACCGTGCCCACGCCTATTCGCAAGATGGCGGCCTTGCCGTACTGCACGGCAATCTGGCACTGAATGGCTGTATCGTTAAAACGGCCGGTGTGGATGAATCGATTCTGCAATTCACCGGCAAAGCCCGTGTGTACGAGAGCCAGGAAAGCGCCGTTGAAGGCATTCTGTCTGGCGAGGTCGTTGAAAACGATGTCGTGGTGATCCGCTACGAAGGCCCGCAAGGCGGCCCAGGCATGCAGGAAATGCTCTACCCAACCTCGTATCTGAAGTCACGTGGTCTGGGCAAAGCTTGTGCCCTGCTCACGGATGGCCGTTTCTCGGGTGGCACATCGGGACTCTCGATTGGTCACGTTTCGCCAGAAGCCGCCAGCGGTGGTTTGATTGGCCTGGTAGAAACCGGCGATACGATTGAGATTGACATTCCGAACCGTCGGATTCATCTGGCCGTGAGCGAAGACGATCTGGCCGCACGTGAAGCTGCCATGCAAGCCCGTGGCGATAAAGCCTGGAAACCCGTCGCACGCGAACGTGTCGTGTCTCAAGCGCTCAAGGCTTATGCGCTGTTTGCCACGTCAGCTGATCGCGGTGCCGTACGAGATATTAGCCAGGTTTCACGCAAGGGTTGATTCAGCGTACCTGCTAGCCATTAACAAAAAACGGTGCCTAGGCACCGTTTTTTGTTAGGTACAACGTCACCAGATCAATTGCCGCTGCTGGTGCTACCCGCTTTCTTGCCTGCTTGGTACCCCTGGTTGTATTCCTTCTGTTTGCTCTTCTCGTAGGCATCGTAGGCATAGCCACCAATCGCACCAACCGCCGCACCACCCACGGCACCCCAGATCGGATTACCACCAGCAATTGCTGTAATACCTGCACCGGCAGCCGCACCAATCGCACCACCAGACAGTGTGCGTTGCTGCGTATCACTCATACCTGAGCAACCGGCCAGAAACGCGGCGATCACGGGAACAATAACCAATGTTTTTTTCATGTTTGCTTCCTTGTATAAATTCTGATCGTCGTTTACTTCGACATCAGATAGCCGCCCGCCGTACCAACAGCCGCACCGCCAATAGCACCCCAGATCGGGTTGCCGCCGGCAATCGCCGTAATACCCGCACCGGCAGCCGCACCAATCGCACCGCCCGACAGCATCTTTTGCTGGGTATTGCTCATACCTGAACAACCGACGAGAAGCGCCGCAGCCAGCGATACTGCAATCAGAGTTTTAGTCACGATGATGCTCCGAAATTATTTCTTGCAGGGATAACGCTGGTCCAGGAAATTCAGCACTGCTTCTGCAGCTGGTTTGCTGTTGTAATTTGGGTTGGCTTCTGTCCACTTGATAAAGGCTTCAACGATACCGGGATCCTTGGCGTCTTGAGGAATGCAGATTGTCTGACGCATCTTCTTCGGGTTGACCATCTGCAGATAGCCGTCATAAACACCCTGGCCAAAACCACCACAATAGCTTTGATCTTGCGGGTTGCTCTTATTCTTACACATGGCCACGATCTGCTCAGTGCTAATGAACTTGACCGTCGGTGCGGCCGGCACAGCAAATGCAGTTGCAGAAACGATGGCGGCCGAAGCCATGATGAGTGTTTTTTTCACGGAGTTTCTCCTTGGGTTTGCAAACCGTCTAAAACGGCATGGGTTAACTGTATGCTCTCTGGCCATTTGCAGCAAGCGATCAACGTTTAGCCGTCAACGCATCCATGACGGCCATCGCTGTCATGTTGACCACACGTCGCACGGTCGAGGACGATGTCAGTATATGAACAGGATGCGCTGCGCCCAGCAAAATCGGCCCGATCGTCACACCGGACCCCCCGATCATCTTGATCAGGTTATACGAGATGTTCGCCGCATCGATATTGGGCATGACGAGTACATTGGCCTCCCCTTTGAGGGCAGAATCAGGATAGGCGCTCAAACGGATTTCTTCGGACAGTGCCGAGTCACCGTGCATTTCACCATCGACGTCCATTTCGCCCGAAGATAGCGCTGGCAGCAACGCGGCTGCACGGCTCATCTTGAGGGCCGATTCAGAGGAAGATGAACCGAAATTGGAGTGTGACAGCAGCGCAACCTTCGGGTGGACACCAAAACGCTTCACTTCATCCGCAGCCAACATGGCAATCTCAGCCACCTGTTCGGCATTCGGATTTTCATTCACGTGTGTATCCGCAATGAACAGTGAACGGCCCGGCAGCATGAGGTAGTTCATGGCAGCGAACACATTGACGCCCGAACGCTTTCCGATCACCTCACTCACCACTTGCAGGTGATCGCTATACTGACCCAGAACGCCGCAGATCATGCCATCGGCAAAGCCCAGCTTCATGAGCATGGCACCCATCAACGTGGTATCACGACGCATGGCCGACTTGGCGACCGCAGGCGTGACGCCACGACGTGCCATCAGCTTGTGATAGGCTGTCCAGCAGTCGCGATAGCGCGGATCGTTTTCCGGATTCACCAGTTCGAAATCCACGCCTGGCTTGATACGTAGACCGGCGCGTTGCAGACGTTTTTCGACCACAGCCGGGCGACCAATCAGAATCGGTGTCGCCAGTTGCTCTTCGAGAATGATCTGCGTTGCGCGCAAGACGCGTTCGTCTTCACCTTCTGCCAGGATAATGCGCTGGCGCGGGCCCTCCTTGCAGGCAACAAACACGGCACGCATGCCGATACCCGTGTGATACACAAATTCTTTGAGACGTTCGATGTAGGCATCCATGTCTGCAATCGGCCTACGGGCGACGCCCGAAGTGACGGCAGCGCGTGCCACGGCTGGTGCAATTCGCGTTATCAAACGTGGATCAAAGGGTTTGGGAATCAGATATTCCGGGCCAAACTGCAGATTGTGTCCGGCGTATGCCATGGCGACTTCGTCGGAGACTTCCACTTCAGCTAATTCGGCAATGGCATAAACGCAAGCCAGCTTCATCTCTTCCGTAATGGTGGTCGCGCCCACATCAAGCGCACCACGGAAAATGAAGGGGAAGCACAGCACGTTATTAACCTGGTTGGGAAAGTCCGAACGGCCTGTAGCGATGATGGCGTCCGGGCGCACTTTACGCGCCTCTTCCGGCATGATTTCCGGCGTCGGATTGGCTAAGGCGAAGATAAGCGGATTTTCGTTCATCGGCGGCAGCCACTCTGCCTTGAGCGCACCGGCAGCCGACAGACCGAGGAACACATCGGCACCCACCAGTGCATCCTTCAGGGTACGCGCTGCGGTTTGCTGCGCATACTTGGCTTTGGTAGGTTCCATGTTTTCTTCACGGCCTACGTAGATCACACCCTTCGAATCGCACACCGTAATGTTTTCACGCTTAACGCCGATCTCGCACCAGAGATCCAGACAGGCAATGGCTGCCGCACCAGCACCCGAAACGACAACGCGTACCTGGCCGATATTTTTGTTGATGACTTTGAGGCCATTGATCAGCGCCGAGGCCGAGATAATGGCCGTGCCGTGTTGATCATCATGGAAGACAGGGATTTTCATCCGCTTCTTCAGCTCGCGCTCGATGTAGAAACATTCGGGTGCTTTGATGTCTTCCAGGTTGATGCCGCCGAGCGTGGGCTCGAGCGCGGCAATCATGTCGATCAATTTATCCGGGTCGTTTTCTGCGAGCTCGATGTCGAAAACATCAATGCCGGCAAACTTCTTGAACAGACAACCCTTACCTTCCATGACCGGCTTCGATGCCAGGGGACCAATGTTACCAAGCCCGAGAACCGCTGTACCGTTAGTCACCACACCGACCAGATTGCCACGCGCTGTCAGCGTATCCGCTTCATCCGGATTGGATTCAATCTCTTCGCAGGCGTAAGCCACCCCCGGAGAGTAGGCCAGCGCCAGATCACGCTGGTTAGTTAAGCCTTTGGTAGGCGTGACAGAGATCTTTCCGTGGGTCGGAAAACGATGGTACTCCAGCGCGGCTTCGCGCAGGTCCTTCTGCATGGCAGGCTCCAACTTCACCCGGCGCTTGAATGTCCGGATGGATTAAACGAATAGCAGTGTTTCAACAATGAGAAACACAAACGAATCGGTGATTTTCCTCTTTTGTTTGACGAAACGCAAAGTGCGCCGCAATAAAAAACGGCCCGCTGAAGCGAGCCGTTTTTTGCGTGAAAGGCGCGATTACTTGCGCTTGTTCACGGCATCCTTGAATGCCTTACCGGCCGAGAACTTAACGGTCTTGGCAGCCGGGATCTTGATGGTTTCGCCGGTTTGCGGGTTACGGCCGGTACGAGCAGCACGCTTACCGCTCGAGAACGAACCGAAACCAACCAGGCTCACCGAGTCACCCTTGGTAACAGCCTTAACAACGGCAGCAACCGTAGCGTCCAGAGCGGCTTGTGCAGCAGCCTTGCTCAGCTTGGCTTCTTTAGCGATTACTTCAATCAGTTCAGCTTTATTCATGAGGGTGTCTCCCAAGTATTTACAATAATCTGTAGATCCAACGAGACTTCGTCGGTTCCGTGTGCACATTATGCACTGACTCTATCCGCGTTTTACAAGCCTTGGCATAATTTTTTTGTTACAAGTACGCTGTAAGGCGTGCCGCTGGCGGGTTTCAGGATGGTGCGCGCATGCATCATGCCGATGCACGGCGATTTCTTACAAAACATGACCTGCTAAAAAGCCCTGTGATAGCAATGAATTAACGGTTTTCTCTGAGAATCACGATGAGTGTGCACACGCACCATTAGCGGGTTCTCAATTCGCGCAGGCAATAAACTGCTGGGCATTCATCGTGGTTTGTTCGGCCACCACATTGAGAGGTATGCCGCGCAGTTCGGCCAAGATATTTGCGATTTTAGGTAACTGAGCGGTCTCGTTTCGCTCTTTGTGCAACCACGCGGGCGCCATATCAGGTGCGTCAGTTTCGAGAACGATTCTATCAAGCGGCAGCAATACAGCAAGACGCCGAATTCTTGTTGAACCTTCATAGGTCATGCTGCCACCAAATCCCAAATAGAACCCCATGCGTATGAGCTGCTGCGCCTGGCTCTCGCTACCGTTAAAGGCGTGCGCAATCCCTCCCCGGATCTTTTGTTGCTTGCCTTGCACACGCTTCAATGAGTGAATGACTTGTTCTACGGCATGACGTACATGAAGCAACACAGGCAGGCCATGCTTTATGGCGAGTTCGAGCTGCGCTTCAAACCAATGCCGTTGCCGCGTCATATCGGGCGCACCGGTATAGCCGTCCAGCCCGATCTCGCCCACGGCAATGGGGCGGTTCATTGTCAGCTGTTGATCTAGGGCTTGCAGATCGTAGTCTGCAGCCTTTTCAACATACAAGGGGTGAATTCCAAAGGCTGGCAAAATGATTGGCCAGTCATGCCGTGATTGCGACGCCGTTGCTAGCGCACGCACTGATTCAAAACTTGATACGTCAACGGATGGATTAAAGCAGCAATCGACACCGGCACCCTTCGCTCGGATGAACGCCTGTTCCCGGTCTAGATCGAATTCGGATGCATCCCAATGTACGTGAGTATCAACCCAACGCATGGAAAAAATGCCTCAAAATCGATAGATAAACGGAAAGTCGACCGCGGGCCGCTGTCCAGAAATGATATCTGCCAGTGCACGACTGGAGCCACAAGACATCGTCCAGCCGAGGGTGCCATGACCTGTATTCAAAAACAGATTCTTCAGGCGTGATGCGCCGACAATCGGCACATTCGATGGCGTCGCCGGCCGTAGCCCGGTCCAGTAGACCGGGTCACCTTCCGTACGTAAGTGCGGGAAGATCTCATGCGTACGTGTCGTGATGGCTTCACAGCGCACCTGGTTCAGACCCATGCCGTAGCCGTTCATTTCTGCCGTCCCAGCAATTCGCAGGCGATTGCCGAGGCGCGAAAATACGAGTTTATGGCCATCATCTGTCAGGCTGACTGACGGTGCGAAGTTGTCGCCTTCTGCGAGTGTCAGGGTTGCTGAATACCCTTTCGCCGGGTATACCGGTAGACGGATACCCAAAGGGTTGAGTAACGCATTGCTGAAACTGCCGCAAGCAACGACATACGCATCGGCCTGGATTCGCTCACCGTTATAGCGCTCGGCATATTCGATCTGATCCGCTTCGCCACGCAGCCGTACGATTGGCATTCCGTATTCGAAACGCACGCCACGTTGCGCGGCCAATTCGGCCAGACGCCGGGTAAAGAGGTGTGCATCCCCAGACTCGTCCGAGGGGGTGTAATGGCCACCGACGATCATTGATCTTGCATCGGTCAGCGCGGGTTCGATTCGCACACACTCGGCTGCATCAATCTGGCGCCGATCAAGACCAAAGTCGCGCATTACTTCTGCTGCCATGGCAGCGCCGTCAAATTCGCGCTGGTCTGTGTAGAAATGCAGAATGCCGCGTGTCAACTCGTCATAGGCGAGACCGGTTTGACCGCGCAATTCAATCAAACTCTGACGACTGTAGCTGGCCAGCGCTACGATGGCACGGATGTTGTGTTTGGTTCTAGTGGGCGAACACTCGCGCAGAAACTGGAAGCCCCAGCGAAACATCTCCGGGTCTAAGCGCCAGCGAAACAGCAATGGCGCATCTTCCTTGCCCAACCAACTGAAGATTTTGCGAATCGCTCCGGGGTTTGCCCAGGGTTCCGCATGCGATACAGAAATCTGGCCGCCATTAGCAAAACTCGTTTCTTGACCGGCACCGGGTTGCCGATCGACCACCGTCACCTCATGACCTGCTTCGGACAAATACCACGCTGTCGTGGTGCCAACCACTCCGGCACCGATGACTAATACTTTCATAACGGCTTCTCCTCGCTTTCGCGAATACGCGCAATCCGAGACACTTCGGGTAAATGGCGAATATTACGCATCACTCGGGCTAAATGCTTACGATCCCGAACCTGTAACGTGAAGAACAAGGTCGTATACATCCCGCCCAGATCATCCATGCTGATGTGAACAATATCGGATTCCGCTTCAGCAATCGCGGACGAAATCTTTGCGAGCACCCCACGTTGATTACGGATCTCGACCCGGATACGAACATCGAACTGACCATTGATATCCGGAGCCCACTCCACATCAACCCACTTCTGCGCATCGTGGCCCAGTTGCCGACGGATTCGGAGGCAGTCATGGGTGTGCACGATCAAACCACGCTTGGCATCCAGCGAACCAACGATCGGATCGCCAGGAATTGGCTGACAACAGGTCGATAGATGCACAGCCACACCATCGGCACCATTAATCATGACCGGTTCTCTGGCAGCGGTTGGCAGTGCTTGGGTCGGATCAATACCAAGCAGTTCTACGGCAACGTCAGTCGCTGGCCGTTGGCCTGTGCCAATCTGACTCAGAATCTGGCCTTCAGCCTGTGTACCGGACGCCGATAAGATCCGACCCCACTCGGCTTCGGGCACATCCTGCAACCGTTGGCCATAACGCGCCAGCTCGCTGCTGAGTAGACGCTTGCCAAGCGCCGCCGAAGACTCATGATGCGCTGATCGCAGAAAGTGTCGAATCTTGCTGCGGGTACGCCCAGAGCGAACAAATTTCAACCAAGCCGGGTTGGGGTTCGGAATAACCGCTGTGATGATTTCGATCTGGTCACCATTTTGCAACTCCGTGCGCAAGGGCGCGAAGTCACGGTTAATTCTGGCGGCCACGCACCGGTTACCAATATCGGTGTGCACGGCATAGGCAAAATCCACAGCCGTCGAACCACGGGGCAGCGTAAAAATTTTTCCCTTAGGCGAAAACACGAACACTTCGTCCGGGAATAAATCCACCTTGGCGAGTTCGTAAAACTCGGAGGAATCACCGCTCATCGACTGCATTTCGACCAGTGACTCTAACCATTTGGTGGTTTTATCGTGCAGGTCGTCAGAGAACTTGCCGGTTTCCTTGTACAGCCAGTGAGACGCTACGCCCTCCTGCGCCAGACGGTGCTGATCGCGCGTGCGAATCTGGATTTCGATCGGTGTACCGTACGGACCGATCAGGGTCGTATGCAAGGACTGATAGCCATTCACTTTCGGAATCGCTAGATAGTCCTTGAACTTGCCAGGCAAAGGTTTGTATAAAGCGTGTAGGGCGCCTAGGGCGAGGTAACACGCTGCGTCGGTTTCAACGATGATCCGGAATCCGTAGATGTCGAGGACCTGAGAAAACGAAAGATGCTTCTCGATCATCTTGCGATATATCGAGTAGAGCGTTTTCTGACGCCCAAACACTTCAGCGTTCACGCCTGCCTGTGCCAGTTTTTCTGAAAGACTGCTCAGGATTTTCTGAACCATCTCTTTCCGGTTGCCGCGTACCGATTTAACGGTACGCTCCAGAACATCATAGCGATGCGGATAAATGCTCTTAAACGCCAGATCCTGCAGTTCCCGAAAGAGGGTGTTCAGACCCAGACGGTTAGCAATAGGCGCATAGATCTCGAGCGTTTCACGCGCGATCCGGCGACGTTTATCTGGCCGCATCGAGCCAAGG
>JALRGK010000173.1 GCA_023253415.1 Rhodocyclaceae bacterium | reverse complement strand
CGTCGGCTGCGACCACCGGGGCTTCACCGGCGGCATACACTTCGGTCAGCAGCAGCACATCGACGGTACCGAGCACCTGCACGAAATCTTCGAAGCAATCACGCGTACGCGAATAACGGTGGGGCTGAAACGCCAATACCAGACGACGCCCCGGGAATGCGCCGCGCGCGGCCGCGATGGTCGCCACCATTTCAACCGGATGGTGACCATAGTCATCAATCACGGTGACTACACCACCACGGCCTAATGGCAATTCGCCATAGCGCTGGAAGCGACGGCCTACGCCACGGAATTCACCCAGCGCCTTGACGATGGACTCGTCCGACGCACCGACTTCGGTCGCTACGGCGATGGCGGCCAGCGCATTCTGCACATAATGCACACCCGGTAGATTCAGGGTAATCGGCAAACGCGACACAGAGCCATTGCGGCGTACCGCCGTAAAGTGCATCCGGCCGTTATCAGCACGGACATCCTCTGCACGGATATTGGCATTTTCATTCAGACCGTAGCGCACGATCTGCTTGGTGACCTGCGGCATGATGTCATTGACGTTCGGATCATCCGTGCACAGCACGGCCACACCATAGAAGGGCAAACGCTCGAGGAAGTCCACGAAGGCCTGCTTCAGCTTACCGAAATCATGTCCATAGGTTTCCATATGATCGGCATCGATGTTCGTCACCACGGAGATCACCGGCGACAGGCGCAGGAACGACGCATCGGACTCATCGGCTTCGGCCACCAGAAAATCACCCTGGCCGAGGCGCGCATTGGCCCCTGCCGCATTAAGCCGGCCACCAATCACAAAGGTGGGGTCAAAGCCGCCCTCACCCAGAATCGAAGCAATCAGACTGGTCGTCGTGGTTTTACCGTGCGTACCGGCAACGGCAATACCCTGCTTCAGCCGCATCAACTCGGCCAGCATCTGGGCGCGCGGCACGATCGGAATACGCGCCTCACGGGCGGCGATCACTTCCGGGTTATCTGCCTGTACGGCGGTTGAGACAACGATGGCATCGGCACCGGTAATGTGGGCGGCTTCATGACCCAGCAGAATTCTGGCACCGAGTGCCGCCAGACGTTGCGTTGCGGCGCCCGCCTGCAGATCGGAGCCGCTGACGGTGTAACCCAGGTTGATCAGCACTTCGGCAATCCCGCTCATGCCGGAGCCACCGATACCGATGAAATGCAGATGATGGATCTTGTGTTTCATGCGGCGAGCTCCTCACAAATCGTCGCGACCGTTTGCGCGGCCTCAGCCCGTGCGAGCGCGCGGGCAGCGACGGCCTGTTCACACAATGCGGTTCGGGTTTGAAGCAGCAGCGCAGCCAGGCCATCGACGGTCAGTTCACGCTGGATCACACAGCAACCCGCCGCCTGGCCTTGATGGCCACGCACCAGAAATTCGGCATTCACACGCTGGTGGTCATCCACGGCGTGCGGGAAGGGAATCAGTACGCTGGCGACACCCGCCGCAGCCAGTTCGGCAACGGTCAACGCACCAGAGCGGCAAACCACCAGATCGGCCCAGGCCAGCGCTGCCGCCATATCGTCGATAAAGGGTTGAACGTCGGCATCAATACCCGATGCGGCATACGCTGCCTGCACTGCGGCCAGATCACGCGGCCCCGTCTGGTGACGCACGCTAGGACGCTGCTCGGCAAGCATCCGCGTCACGGCCTTGGGCATCGCATCGTTCAAAGCCTGGGCGCCAAGGCTACCGCCGACCACCAGCACATGCAGCGGTTCGCCGTCGGCACGACCGGCGTAGCGCTGTTCCGGCACCGGCAACCCGGCAATCTCCGCGCGCACAGGATTACCTACCCATTCGCCAGTGGGCAGCGTGTCCGGGAAACCGGTTAACACCCGCGAGGCGATATGGCTCAGCACTTTGTTGGCCAGGCCGGCGACGGCGTTCTGCTCGTGAACGACGAGCGGTAAACCGGCCAGGCGCGCC
>JALRGK010000030.1 GCA_023253415.1 Rhodocyclaceae bacterium | reverse complement strand
CTGGGTTACCTGAAGCGCCTATTGCACAAGCGCAAGGATCTGAAGGTCATCATTACGTCAGCAACGATTGATGCCGAGCGCTTTGCCACGCACTTTGCCATCGATGGTAAGCCGGCGCCGGTGATCGAGGTCTCCGGGCGTTTGTATCCGGTAGAAGTGCGCTGGCGGCCGATTGAAGACCCCAGAGACAAGGCGCCTCACATAAAGCCCGGCCTGCCCGAGCGCCAGGAGCGCAGCCCGCGCGAAGATCGTGAGGCCGACGAGGATCGACTCTACGAAGCCATCAGCGATGCGGTGGACGAGCTGTCCCGATGTGGTTCGGGCGACGTGCTGGTGTTTTTGCCTGGCGAACGCGAGATCCGCGAAGCCGCCGAAGTCCTCCGTAAACGCCATCCACCGCATACGGAAATTTTACCGTTGTATTCACGGCTATCGGCCGAGGAACAGGATCGGGTGTTCCGTGGCCACAGCGGTCGCCGGGTCGTGTTGGCGACGAACGTTGCTGAAACCTCGCTGACCGTACCGGGCATTCGCTATGTCGTGGATGCCGGGTTGGCGCGTGTGAAGCGCTATTCATACCGGAGCAAGGTCGAGCAACTACAGATCGAAAAGATCTCGCGCGCTGCGGCGCGTCAGCGTGCGGGGCGTTGTGGTCGTGTGGCCGATGGGATCTGTATCCGTCTGTATGACGAGCAGGACTTCGAGGCGCGCAGCGAGTTTACGGATCCGGAAATTTTGCGGTCGTCGCTGGCCAGTGTGATTCTGCGCATGCTGGATCTGAAGCTCGGTGATGTCACACAGTTTCCGTTCATTGAGCCGCCGCCCGACAAAGCCATTCGTGATGGCCTGCTCCTGTTGCAAGAGCTCGGTGCTGTTCAGGTTGCGCCGTCGGGCCGTCAGCAGTTGACCCGTATCGGCCGTGATCTGGCGCGGCTGCCGCTGGATCCCAGGCTTGGCCGTATGGTGCTGGCTGCCCGTGAGCATCAGTGCCTGACCGAGTTGACGATTATTGCCAGTGCGCTCGGTGCCCAGGACCCACGACAGCGACCGCCGGAACAGCAACAGGCGGCCGATGAGACACATCGCCGCATGATGTTCGGGCCCGAAGAGCAATCCGAGTTCACGGCCTGGCTGAAGCTCTGGGCGTGGTATGAGGAGGCGATGAAGCACCACTCGTCGCGCAAGTTAACGCAGCTGTGCCAGAAAAATTTTCTGTCGATTCTGCGCCTGCGCGAGTGGCGCGATATCCATGGTCAGCTCCATACGCTCGCGGCCGAGCTGGGCTGGAAATTCAATACGGCACCGGCGACCTACGAGCAGATCCACCGCGCGTTGCTGACGGGATTGCTCGGCAATATCGGTTGCAAGTCGGAAGAGAAGGGTGACTATCTCGGTGCGCGCGGGATCCGCTTTGTCGTGCATCCGGGGTCGTATCTGCAAAAGAAGGCCGGCAAGTGGATTGTGGCCGCGGAACTTGCCGAGACATCGCGCCTGTTTGCCCGGTGCGTGGCGCGTGTGAATCCGGAATGGATCGAACAGATTGGCGAACACCTCCTGCGGCGCAGTTATAGTGAACCGCACTGGGAAAAGAAGGCCATGCAGGTCGTGGCGTATGAACGGACAACCCTCCATGGCCTGACCCTGCAGGCCCGTCGTCGTGTGCATTATGGGCCGCTGGATGTGGCTGCATCACGCGAGATCTTTATCCGAGATGGCCTGGTGGCTGGCGAGATTGATCCGGCCTGGGTGAACCGCTGGTCGTTCTACCGGCACAACCAGCAACTTATTGCAGAGATCGAACAGCTGGAACACAAGCAGCGCCGTCAGGATGTGCTGGTGGATGATGCGTTGATCGAGGCTTTTTACGACGCACGCATTCCGCCCGATATCGTCAATGGTGCCGGTTTTGATGCCTGGCGGCGTACCGCTGAAAAGGCGGATCCGAAATTACTCTACCTGAATCGTGATGACCTGATGCGGCACGAAGCCGGTGGGGTGACAACGGATAACTTCCCGCCTGAAATCGTGATCGGCGGTGCCCGGTATGACCTGTCGTATCACTTTGCGCCGGGGACCACGGATGACGGCGTGACGCTGACTCTGCCGCTGGCCCACCTGAATCGACTTTCGTCGGAGGCCTGCGAATGGCTGGTGCCGGGGCTGCTCCGTGACAAGGTGTTGCAGCTGTTGAAACATCTGCCACAACGCTATCGCAGTAAGCTGGTCCCGTTGCCAGCGTTTGCTGATGAGTTTATTGCGGCACAAGCGGTAGCTAGATCAGGGACTCAAGATCAGGATGAAGCCGGCTTGTTGTCGGCGTTGATTCATCACATTCTGTTCGAACGTGGCTTGAATGCACGGGGCTGGACACTGACGCCGGATGCTTTTGCGCCAGAGTCGTTGCCTGCCCATCTGCAGATGAATTTTAGATTGGTCGATGGTGATGGCCGACAACGGGATCAGTCGCGTAGCCTAAGTGATTTGCGTGCGCGCTGGGCGCAGGAAGCCCGCGAGGCATTCAGCCAATCTGCCCAGGCGGCTGTACAGGCGGTGGCGCAACAAACAGAAAGTGTTGATCGAAACTCATCTCAAAAGGATGCGGCACCTACGCAAACTGCGAGAATCACTGACTGGTCTTTCGGGCAATTGCCAGAGCTGATGGCGTTAACGGTGGGTGGTCAGACACTCTTTGG
Organism: Rhodocyclaceae bacterium; assembly: GCA_023253415.1. Classification (GTDB taxonomy): domain Bacteria; phylum Pseudomonadota; class Gammaproteobacteria; order Burkholderiales; family Rhodocyclaceae; genus Fluviibacter. The sequence continues at coordinate 573 of JALRGK010000030.1, read as the reverse complement.
CTATCCAGCATTGCATGACGATGGTGATTCGGTATCGATACGCGTATTTGATTCGCCGGAAGCGGCGCGAGACATTCATCGTCAGGGCCTGTTGCGGCTATTCGCGATGGCGTTGTATGAGCCGATTAAAGGCTTTGATAAACAGCTGCGCAAGGACAGCGAGCTGGGCATGCGGTACATGCCCCTGGGCGATGTTTCAGAGTTGGCGCAGCAGATTATTTGGTGTGCGCTAGCGCAGGCGTGTTTACCAGACTCGGACAAGAACTGGCCAAGAAATGCTGAAGACTTTGCTGAAGCAGCGCGACGTGGTCGGGAACGCTTTGGTTTATTGATTCAGGAATTGTCCCGTCTGGTGCGCGTGATTCTGGATGAGTGGTCAGCGGTACGTAAAAAGCTGTTGACGGCCAAAGCCTGGCCCGCGGTGGTGGCGGATATCGAAGCGCATCTCGCCCGTTTGATCACGCCAAGTTTTGTCCGGGATATTGCAAGGGATCAGCTGCAGCACGTGCCGCGGTATCTGAAAGCCCATAGTGTCCGTCTTGAGCGTTTGAAGAGTGGCGGGGCACCTGCACA
>JALRGK010000243.1 GCA_023253415.1 Rhodocyclaceae bacterium | reverse complement strand
AGACGGTTACGAAACGATCATGGTCAACTGCAATCCGGAAACCGTCTCTACCGACTACGACACTTCCGATCGCCTGTATTTCGAGCCGCTGACGCTGGAAGATGTGCTGGAAATCGTCGCCATTGAAAAACCGGTGGGCGTGATTGTGCAATATGGTGGACAGACGCCACTGAAGCTGGCGCTGGCGCTGGAAGCCAATGGTGTCCCAATCATCGGTACCTCACCGGACATGATCGATGCGGCTGAAGACCGCGAGCGCTTCCAGAAGCTGTTACATGATCTGGGGCTGAAGCAGCCGCCAAACCGCACTGCACGTACGGAAGAAGAAGCGCTGCGCATGGCTGAAGAGATCGGTTATCCGCTCGTGGTGCGTCCGTCGTACGTGCTGGGTGGTCGTGCCATGGAGATCGTGCACGAGCAGAAGGATCTTGAGCGCTACATGCGTGAAGCCGTGAAGGTTTCGAATGACTCGCCGGTGCTGCTTGATCGCTTCCTGAATGATGCTTGCGAAGTGGACGTCGACGCATTGTCGGACGGTAATGAAGTGATTATCGGCGGTGTGATGGAGCACATCGAGCAGGCGGGCGTGCACTCGGGTGACTCGGCCTGTTCGTTGCCGCCATACTCGCTGGGCAAAGCCGTTCAGGAAGAGCTGCGTCGTCAGACCAAGGCCATGGCCAAGGCACTGAACGTCTGTGGTTTGATGAATGTACAGTTTGCTATTAAAGATGATGAAGTTTACGTACTGGAAGTGAACCCGCGTGCTTCGCGCACCGTGCCGTTTGTTTCCAAAGCAACCGGTCTGCAATTGGCCAAGATTGCTGCCCGTTGTATGGCCGGCCAATCACTGGCATCGCAAGGTGTAACGAAGGAAGTGGTACCGCCGTATTACTCGGTGAAGGAAGCGGTGTTCCCATTCGCCAAGTTCCCGGGGGTGGATACGATTCTCGGCCCGGAAATGAAGTCGACCGGCGAAGTAATGGGCGTTGGCAAAACCTTCCCGGAAGCCTTTGTGAAGGCCCAGATGGCCAGCAGCGTCATTCTGCCGAAGAGTGGCAAGGTCTTTCTGTCGGTGAAAGATAGCGACAAGGCCAAGGCTGTGGATATGGCCCGTCAGTTGCATCTGGCCGGTTATCAGCTGATCGCCACTCGTGGCACGGCCAAAGCCATCGAAGAGGCGGGTGTGCCGGTGCAGCGCGTGAACAAGGTGACCGAAGGTCGTCCGCATGTGGTTGATGCCATCAAGAACAACGAGATTGCCTTGATTATCAATACCGTGGAAGAGAAGCGGCATGCGATCAACGACTCGCGTTCTATCCGTACTTCGGGTCTGATGTCGCGGGTGACGATGTTCACGACAATCTGGGGTGCCGAAGCGGCCGTTGCAGGCATTCTCGCCGGTGATGCGCTTAAGGTCTATGCGATTCAGTCTCTGCATGCGCAGCTGAACTAACTTTTTCTTCAACTGCCATGAACAAGATTCCACTGACAGTGACGGGTGCGGCTTTGCTTAAAGAGGAGCTGCACCGTCTGAAAACGATTGAACGTCCAGCGGTGATTGAAGCGATTGCTGAGGCGCGTGCTCACGGCGATCTTTCGGAAAATGCCGAATACGATGCCGCCAAAGAAAAGCAGGGTTTTATCGAAGGCCGGATTCAGGAAGTCGAAGGCAAACTGAGCCATGCCCAGATCATTGATCCGGCGGCGATGGATGCAGATGGCCGCTGTGTATTCGGCGCTACTGTTGATCTGGAAGATGCTGATTCGGGTCAGAGTGTGACCTATCAGATCGTCGGTGAAGACGAAGCCGATATCAAGCAGGGCAAGATTTCGTT
>JALRGK010000075.1 GCA_023253415.1 Rhodocyclaceae bacterium | reverse complement strand
CGTGGTTTCTTCCATGCGAGATTCATCGTAATAACCCGCAACATGATGGCTACCGGATAAGGCGTGGCAGACCAGCACTGCATTTGTCGCATCGGGGTTGAGCGTCCCATAGGTTTCATACACCAGAGAAAATTCTGGCAGCACCGCACCACTCTTCAACGCCAGTGGTGTTGTGCAATGAAAGGTCTGCGGCTGAACCAGCCCTACCGAACCGAAAGTTACATCTGTCATTTTTGGTCAATCATCTGGCCGGGCTATCAGCCGGCGTCGAATTCAGGCGACGAATCTGCTCACGAATCTGCGCAGGGTCATCAAGGCGCAGGAGTTTGCGCACCATAGGTGCCAATTGTCCTACATCCGAGGTCAGGATCTGCTGTTTGACCTCAAGAATCTGTGCAGGGTGCATGGAGAAGTGGCGCAGCCCCATGCCCAGCAGCAAGCGCGTCAGCTTCGGGTTACCGGCCAACTCACCGCAGATCGACACCGGTACGCCAGATTTTTCTGCGCCAGCCAAGGTATGCGCAATGAGCATGAGCACGGCCGGATGGAGCGAGTCGTATAGATCTGCCACCTCTTCGTCACCCCGGTCGATCGCGAGCGTGTACTGCGTCAGGTCATTGGTGCCAATCGACACAAAATCCAGCCGCTTGAGGAACATATTGAGCGCCAGGGCTGCCGCCGGGATTTCGATCATGCCACCCAACTGGATATCATCACCATAGGCGATACGACGATCGCGTAAGTCTTCACGTGCCCGATCAATCATGGCTCGGGTGGCATCAACCTCCTGCACATTCGAGATCATGGGAATCAGAATGCGCACCGGCCCGAAACGGGCTGCGCGCAGAATCGCCCGCAACTGGATACCAAACATGGCCGGCTCTGATAAGGACAAGCGGATACCCCGGCGACCCAGTGCCGGATTGGTGGCGCTGCGCGCCTGATCCAGAGTCTTATCCGCCCCCAGGTCGTAGGTACGGATCACCACTGGCTTGCCCGCCATGCCCTTCACTACTTTACGGTAGGCCTCGTACTGCTCGTCTTCCGATGGAATTTCACGTCGATTGAGGAAGAGAAACTCCGTGCGGAACAGACCGATACCATCCGCCCCATTATCTTTGGCTGCCTGCACATCATCGGGCAGTTCGATATTGGCCAGGAGATCGATACGGACATCATCCAGGGTCAGCGACTCGGCTTTCTTCAAGCGCTTGAGTTTGCTCCGTTCCAGTTCGAGCTGCGTTTTACGTAGCCGATACTCTTCCAGCACCCGCTCATCCGGGTTGATGATGATGACACCGCGGAAACCATCAACAATCAGCAGCTCGCCATCTTTGATGACTTCCCGCGCGCCGCGCAAACCCACAACGGCGGGAATGGCCATGCTGCGCGCCAGAATGGCGGTATGCGACGTGGCGCCACCGACATCGGTCACGAATGCCGCAAAGCGATGCTCTTTAAAACTGATCAGGTCCGATGGCGGCAGATCGTGTGCCACGATGATCTGCTCATCTTCCTTAACGCCTTT
>JALRGK010000183.1 GCA_023253415.1 Rhodocyclaceae bacterium | reverse complement strand
TTCTAGCAGAGCCTGGCCGCACCCAACTGCCTCGCCGTGGAATGCCCTATCGCAGATCAGGACAGCCCCAGCGGGGCCAATGGCCCATGGCCAACACGCATGACGGTGGGCGGCAGCTCGCAGAGATCGATCACCGTGGTTGGCTCGGTACCACACCACCCGCCCTCCACCACCAGATCCAGCTGGGGCGAGAGGCGCTCCTTGATCGACCAGCCATCGCTGAGGGGCACCTCGTCGCCCGGTAATGTGAGGGTTGTTGTTAACAGAGGTTCGCGCAACGCTTCCAGCACACCTTGCATGATCCGGTTATCCGGAATGCGCAAACCCAGCGTTTTGCGCTTGGGGTGCAAAATCCGACGCGGCAGCTCCTTGGTGCCTTCGAGCACAAAGGGATAGGCGCCCGGCGTGGCCAGCTTGAGGAGGCGGTACTGGGCATTGTCGACCCGGGCATACTGTCCGATGTCGGACAGATCCCGGCACATGAGGGTCATCAGGTGGTGATCATCAATGCCACGGATCTTGCGGATCTTATCGAGGGCAGCGGCATCCCCGAGATGACAGGCCAGTGAATAACATGAGTCGGTTGGCAAGGCGACAACCGCCCCCTGACGCAACATGTCCGCCGTTTGATCCAGCAAACGCTGCTGCGGATTTTCCGGATGGATATTAAAGTATTGCGTCACATTAAATTCCTAATTAATTGTTATTCCAGGAGTTCCAGACAGGAACCACCCCCTCGGGTAGCGGTAGACTTCGCCCGAGATCGACATAGCTTTCATCCGGCCCATGAAAATCGGAACCTTGCGATCCCATGAAGGCATAATGGCGCGCCTGGCGCCCGAAGTGGGCCACCTGTTCCGGGGTATGGCTACCGGATGCGACTTCAATCGCCTCACCACCAAGATCACGAAACGCTTCAAAAAGCTTTCCTAATTCCTTGTTTGACATACGATAACGCCCCGGATGGGCAATCACCGCCACGCCACCTGCGCGATGAATCCAACCCAGAGCTTCTTCCAGGCTGGGCCACGGATGCGCCACATATCCTGGCTTACCGGGTGTCAGGTAGCGATCAAACACCTGCTTCACTTCACGGCACGCCCCCATCTCGACCAACGCCCGTGCGAAGTGCGCACGCGAGACGAGTTCGGGGTTACCCACATAAGCCATGGTGCGCTCCAGAATGCCATTAAAGCCGATCTTTTCCAGTTCAGCCGCAATACGGGCGGCACGGTTAGCGCGCCCGTCCCGGATACCGTTCAGCCCTTGAACCAGGGCCGGGTTTTCAGGATCGACCTGCAGCCCGACAATATGTACGGAATGATCGAGCCATTCGACGGAGATTTCTGTCCCGGGAATCAGTTCCAGCCCCAGGCTGTCCGCAGCGGCAGCCGCCTCCGGCAACCCGGATAAGCCATCATGATCCGTGAGCGCGAGCGACGTCACCCCATTGGCATGCGCACGGGCCACAACAGCAGCCGGCGGCAACATGCCATCCGATGCCGTGGAATGGCAATGCAGGTCATAACGGGCAGAAGCTTGAATTTCGGTCATTGTGGCTTTATGTGACTCTAGTAACAGCATAAAATGCTGCACCGCCCATTTTACTGGAAACCGCCCGCCCATGAGCTGCTATCAACTGGAAGACCGGATCCCGCAAATCCACCCGACAGCCTGGGTGGCGCCTAATGCCGTCCTGATTGGCAGCATCGAATGCGCCGAAGACAGTTCGGTGTGGTGGAATGCCGTACTTCGTGGCGACAATGAGCCCATTGTGATCGGCCCACGCAGCAACGTTCAGGACGGCTGCGTCTTCCATACCGACCCAGGCGCGCCACTCATCCTGGCAGCTGACGTCACGATCGGCCACAAAGTCATGCTGCACGGCTGCCGCATCGGCCAGGGTAGCCTGATCGGTATCGGCACCACCATTCTGAACCATGCCGTGATCGGCGAACACAGCCTGGTTGGCGCGGGCACCCTGATTCCCGAACGCAAAGTCTACCCACCCCGCTCGCTGATTATGGGCACACCCGGCAAGGTCGTGCGCGAACTCACCGACGAGGAAGTCGCACGTCTCATGAACAGCGCGGCTCGCTACGTACAAAACGCCGCCCGCTACCAACAACATCTCAAGGCACTCTAATGCGCGAAACTGATCGCTTCGTCCGTTTTCATTTTCCTGAACTATCGATTCGCGGTGCCCTGGTGCACCTCGACGACAGCTATCGCGCGTTGTGCCAGGGCCGTCACTATCCGCCGGCCGTCAGCCGCATGCTGGGTGAAATGGCCAGTATTACCGCCCTGATGGCGGGCCAACTCAAACACCCGGGCCGACTGACGTTCCAGATGCGGGATCCGGGCCCCATTAGCCTGCTGGTGATGGACTGTACCGATCAACTCGGTTTGCGTGGTACGGCGCAGTGGCGCCCGGAACACATGGAGGCGCTCAGCAATCCTTCGACGGCATGCCTGAACAGCGCTGGTTCCGGTGAAGAAAGCCGCCTGATGATGACGCTGGATGCCCACCAGTTCAGCACCCCGTGGCAAAGCTTTGTGCCACTGGTCGGCAAATCGCTGGCTGATGCTTTTGCACACTATCTGGTGCAGTCGGAACAGCAACCCACCGAGCTCATGCTAACGGCCAACGGTGAACAAGCCGCCGGGTTGTTCCTGCAAAAGATGCCGGGTGCCGATGAGGCCGATGCCGATGGCTGGAACCGTATCTGCCACCTGTTTGCCACGCTAAAACCGGAAGAGCTACTGGGACTGGATCCGGCCGATCTATTAACCCGTCTATTCCCGGAAGAGCTGATCAGCCTGGCGCCCGGCCAGGCAGTGCATCATGCGGGTGAGCGCGACTGGGATAAGGTGAGGAACATGCTGCGCGGGCTCGGCCAGACGGAGGTGGAAGCGATCCTCAAGGAACACGGGGCAGTAGTCATTCACGATGACTTGAGCAACCTAGAATACCGGTTTAACGCCGACGAGATTGCCGCCCTCTTCTCGGCACCAACGCCGAGCGCCACCACATCGTCCGGCCCAACACTCCACTAAAGGTTCAGCCGGGCAGCACTTTGCCGGGGTTCATCAGCCCCCTTGGATCAAGGGCGGTCTTGATCTGTTGCATCAAGGCAATACTGCCCGCAGGTGCATGGGCTGCCAGCCAGGCCGGCTTGAGCTGGCCAATGCCATGTTCGGCAGCGATTGAACCGCCCAAACGGCTCACCACCTCATAGACCACAGCATTGGCAGCAAGACTCTGGTCGATCAGCGCGACATTCTGTGCGGGGTCTGCAAACGACAGGTTGAAGTGCAGATTGCCATCGCCCACGTGGCCAAAAGTCACAATGCGGATGCCCGGAAACCGGGCTTCCAGGGCCGCCGATGCTTCCGAGAGGAATTGCGGTATGCATGAAATTGGCAAACCGACATCGTGCTTGATCGAGATACCTTCCCGCTTCTGTGATTCAGCGAGCCCTTTACGGATCGCCCAGATGGCGGCCTGATCTTCATCGGCAGCAATCAACGACCCTGCCGGCATCCGGTCGGCCGCACAGGCACGCACCCAGGCCGCCAGAAGTGCCTGCAAAAACTCGGCATCATGCGCCGACACTTCCATCATGAACGCCCAGCCCGTCGGCCAATCACCCGCAACTGCCGGCAGCACGGCCTCGGGTAGATGCTTGCGCACCAGCGACAATGTGATCGGCGAAATCAGTTCGGCGGCCGTCTGCGCGCCCGCAAAGACGGTCTGGGCAAGCGCGTGAGCCTGAATCGCCTGCTCGGCATCAGCCACATCCAGCCAGATAAGCGCGCGTGCCGCCGGCAGCGGCATCAGTTTCATGGTGGCCGCAGTTATCAACCCGAGCGTACCTTCGGCACCGATGAACAGCTGTTTGAGATCGTAACCCGTGTTGTCCTTACGCAGCGGTGAGAGTTTCGACCAGAGTGTCCCATCTGGCAGCACCACCTCGAGACCCAGACACAGGTCCCGGGTCATGCCGTAACGCAATACCTGCAAGCCACCGGCGTTGGTCGCCAACGTACCGCCCAGGGTACTGAGGTGACCGGCACCCAGCGTTAAGGGATACAGGCGGTTCACCGATTCAGCCGCGACTTTCAGCTGATCCAGCGTTGCACCGGCTTCGGCCGTGATGCTGAAATTGATGGCATCGACTGAACGGATGCGATTGAGCTTCGTCATGGCTACCACGACAGCCTGACCGCTCGTATCGGGCGTTGCACCACCACACAGACCGGTATTGCCGCCTTGCGGCACAATCGGCACACCGGCATCCCCACAGCGCTGCACGATTTGAATCACATCATCCGTGGATTGCGGCAAAACGACCGCTTGCGCCCTACCCTGATAACGCCCGCGCCAGTCTTCCAGATAGTGCGCTTGCGCCTCTGGCGATATCAGCACCTGATCGGTACCGAGAACATCCTGTAGCTGGGCGATCAGGTTCATGACTCGATGTCTGTATCAGTTGACGGATACGGCAGTCAGCGGCTCGGCATAGAGGTCGTGTTCGTCGGCATCGACGATGCGTACGGCAATACGGTCACCCGGCGCACAATCGGTAAAGCCCATGACGTGAATCACGCCATCAATATCCGGGGCTTCGCGCCAGCTACGACCCATAGCGCCTTCTTCATCCACCTCATCAATCACGATGACTTCTTCGTGGCCGATCCGCTGCGCCAGTTTTTCAGCCGAGATATCAGACTGGAACTGCATCAGACGCATTCGACGCGACTCGCGCTCTTCTTCGGGGACAGCACCTGCCAGTTCATTGGCCGTTGCGCCTTCGACCGGTGAATAGGCAAAAGCGCCCACGCGATCCAGTTGTGCCGCTTCCAGAAACGCCAGGAGCGCCTGGAAATCTTCTTCCGTCTCACCGGGAAAACCCGTAATGAAGGTCGAACGGATCACCAGTTCCGGACAGATGTCGCGCCAGGCTTGGATGCGTTTGAGCACATTTTCCGACGAGGCCGGACGCTTCATGGCCTTGAGAATACGGGGGCTGGCATGCTGGAATGGAATATCCAGATACGGCAGGATCTTGCCTTCGGCCATGAGCGGGATAATGTCATCCACACTCGGGTACGGATAGACGTAGTGCAAACGGACCCAGATGCCCATTTGCCCCAACGCTTCGCACAGGGCATGTAACTGGGTTTTCACCGGGCGGCCTTCCCAGAATCCCGTGCGGTATTTGACGTCCACGCCGTAGGCGCTGGTATCCTGGGAAATGACCAGCACTTCCTTGACACCTGCTTTGGCCAGGTTTTCAGCTTCCTTCAGCACATCACCGATGGGCCGTGAGACCAGGTCACCGCGCAATGACGGAATGATGCAGAAAGTACAGCGGTGATTACACCCTTCGGATATCTTCAGGTAGGCATAGTGTTTCGGTGTAATCCGCACGCCCTGCGCCGGCACCAGATCCGTGTACGGATCATGTGGCATGGGCAAATGCTCATGGACGATAGTCATCACCTCTTCCAATGCATGCGGACCGGTAATGGCCAGTACATCCGGATGCGCCGATTCGACCACGCCTTCACGGGCGCCCAGGCAACCCGTCACGATGACCTTGCCATTCTCACGCAGGGCTTCACCAATGGCATCGAGCGATTCTTCCACGGCCGAATCAATAAAGCCGCAGGTGTTGACCACGACTAGGTCTGCACCGGCATAGTCACCAACGATGTCATAACCTTCCGCCCGCAGACGGGTGAGGATGCCTTCACTATCAACGGTGGCCTTGGGGCAACCCAGGCTGACCATGCCAACCTTGGGCGTTTCAATTTTCTTTGTCATGGGCGGTATTTTACCAACCCCATAGGCTTAGCGTTTGATTTCCGGCTGCCAACCCCCGCCCAGTGAGCGGAAAAGATCTACGCTGGCCTGTAAACGACTCCCCCGGTTACGGGCATAGGCCAGACTGGCTTCGTTGGCCACCCGTTGAGACTCGAGCACGGTCAGATAGTCCACGTAGCCCGCTTCATAACGCAGAATCGAGATTTGCTGGGCCTTGGTAGAGGCTTCCACCTGAGCCGCAAGATGCGATTCGCTTTCCTGCGTCTGCTGGACCGAGGTCATCGCATCCCCGACTTCGGCAAATGCGACACGCACCGTCTTGATGTAATTGGCCAGTGCTTCCTGCTGTTTACCCTTGGCCGTATCCAACTGGCCAGTCAACAACCAACCCGTAAATAGCGGTTGCGCAACGCCTAGCGTGGCTGCCCAGACTGAGCCACCGGCAGAGAGGAAATTGGTAAATCCAACGCTCTGTGCACCATACAGACCAGTGAGTGAAAACGATGGGAAGAAATTGGCTTTGGCAACGCCAATCTGCGCATTGGCCGAGACCAGTTGCTCTTCCGCCTTGCGGATATCCGGTCGGCCTTCCAGGAGTTCCGAAGGCATGCCAGCCGGCGGCACCGGCGGCACCGGCAAAGCATCGAGGCCACTGGCCGGTATTTTAAGATCCAGCACACCCGTCAGAACCGCCAACTGGTTCTGCACAATCGCACGCTGTCTTACAAGTTCAGACTGGGTTGCCTGCAGACTTGCCAGGGTTGCTTTCGCCTGATTGATATCGAGTGGCGACACCAGCCCCCCGGCCAGTTTGGCCTGGGCAATCCGCAGGGTTTCCCGACGGGTATGGATGGAACTGTCCGTCACTTTGATCTGCGCATCAAGGGCGCGCAGATTGATATAGGCCTTGGCGACACTACCTTCCAGTACCAGCCTGACGCTATCCCGGTCAAAGACACTGGCTTTGAGCTGGGCATCGGCGGATTCCACGGAACGACGAACCTTGCCCCAGAGATCAATTTCGTAAGATAACCCGACAGAGCCCTGGTAGTTGCTATCCAGGTAGTCAATACCACTTGGAGAAGCAGCAGCACCCTGCGAAGAACGCGTGCCACTCCCCTCCAGTGACAGACTCGGATATTGAGCTGCGCCGGCTTGCAAGGCCAAGCCCTGAGCCTGGGCAATACGGGCCACCGCGATTTGCAGATCCGCATTATTGGCGAGCGCCAGAGACTCCAGGCGGTTTAGCTCGGTGTCGTTAAAGAGCGTCCACCAGTCCTGACGGATTTCGACGGGCGCTTTGGCCGTGTCCGATGCCGACTTCGGTACATCGGTGTTGTACTGGCCTGGCAAATCCATCTTGGGCCGCTCGTAATCCGGTCCCACCGTACAACCGGCCACCAAGAGCGCCGCCAGCAACGGCAAACGCAACGGGAAGGTGAACAATGGCTTAATCATGCGTCACCTCCTGTGCAGAAGACTCACCCGGAAAGAGATCACGCTTCTGTTTACGTCCGGACAGCCACATGAAGAACATGGGGATAAAAATCGTTGCAATAAAGGTCGCCGCCAACATGCCACCAAACACACCGGTACCCATCGAGCGACGAGCCGCCGAGCCAGCGCCCGTGGAAATGACCAGAGGAAACACCCCGAGAATAAAGGCCAGCGAGGTCATGACAATTGGCCGGAAACGCAGGCGAGCAGCCTGCATCGCCGCATCGTAGACGCTCAGACCTTCGGCGCGTTTTTGTGCTGCAAATTCCACAATCAGAATCGCGTTTTTGGCGGACAAACCTACCAGCACCACGAGGCCGATCTGGAAGTAGATGTCATTCGGCATGCCGCGAAGAAAGACAGCGAGCAACGCACCCAACAACGCAAAGGGCACACCGAGAATCACGGCCAAGGGCAAAGACCAGCGCTCATACTGGGCAGCCAGAATCAGAAAGACCATGACAATGCCAAAAATAAACGCAATACCCGAGGTATTACCGGCGCGGATCTGCTGATAGGCCTGGCCCGACCAGGCCAGCTCATACCCCGGGGGCAACGTGGCTTGCGCCACCTCGTTGACGATATTGATGGCATCGCCAGAACTGACCCCCGGCTGACCATTACCGAGAATCTTGGCCGAGAGATAACCATTAAAGCGTTCCAGCTGTTCCGGACCGACCAGTGAGGTGGTTTTGATCAATGCCGAGACCGGTACCATGGCACCGTTATCGGCACGTACATAAATCTGCCCGATGTCATTGGGTCGCGTCCTGTAGGGTGCATCCGCCTGCATCTGCACACGATACGTACGGCCACTCAGGTTGAAATCATTCACGTACAGACTACCCATGGTGGCTTGCAGACTCTGATACACGTCGGCAACGGCGATTCCCAGCGAAATGGCTTTGGCTTCATCCACCTCGACATAGAGCTGGGGTGATGTCGGCCGGAAGAACGAGTTAATACCAGTCAGTTCAGGACGCTGTTTGAGTGCCTCCATCAACCCACCGGACACTTTGGCCAGGTCCGCCACGGATGGATTATTGCGTGCCTGAACATAGAATTCGAAACCACCTGCCGAGCCGATGCCACGAATGGCCGGGGGGTTGAACACGATCGCCAGACCGTCACGCAGCGTCATACCGAGGCCCGTAAACATTTTGGCCAGAGTATTGGCATCGGTATCACGTACCGACCAGTCCTTCAGCGGAATAAACACGGTACCAGCGTTGGCACGCATACCGCCACCCACAATATCGTTGCCGGCAATGACAAAGACTTTATCGACCGCCGGATTCTTGACGACGGCCTCCTGGAACTTCTGCCCGGCCTGTTCGGTACGTTGTAGGCTGGCACCATCCGGCAGCATCAATGCACTGATCAGGTAGCCCTGATCTTCGGGCGGCACAAAGCCACCCGGCACCAGGCGATAGAGAAACAGGCAGGCCACGATCACGGCACCGAACACCGCCACCCCGATACGTTTGTGATCCAGGGTCTTGCGGACCAGATTCAGATAACGTTGCGTTAATGTCTGAAAGCCTTCGTTGAAAGGCCTGAAAAATTCAGGCGGGTCTTCATGCTTGGTACGCAACAACACACCGCACAATGCGGGTGTCAGGGTCAAGGCCACCAGCCCCGAAAGCGCCACCGCAATCGCTACAGTCACCGCAAACTGCTGATAGAGCTTACCGGCGATCCCCCCCAGGAACGCAACGGGGACAAACACCGCGCTCAACACCAGCACAATGGCCACAACCGCACCAGAGACTTCTTTCATGGCTTCAACGGCCGCCTGTTTTGGAGGCAAGCGACGCTCATGCATCAGACGCTCGACGTTTTCCAGCACCACGATGGCATCATCAACCACGATACCGATCGCCAGCACCATGGCAAACAAGGTCAGTGTATTGATCGAAAATCCAAAGACCCAGAGACCGGCAAATGTACCGATCAGTGACACCGGGACGGCCAGCAGCGGAATCAGGGTCGCTCGCCAGTTCTGCAGGAAGACAAATACAACAATCGCCACCAGCAGCATGGCTTCGAAGAGTGTCTTCACCACCTCCCGGATCGAGGCATTCACGAAGCGTGTAGTGTCGAAGGGAATGACATAATCCACCCCTTCCGGGAAACGCTTTTTAAGCTCTTCCAGTTTGGCGCGTACGCGGTCCGCTGTTTCCAGTGCATTGGCACCGGACTGCAGAAAAATACCGACGCTCGCCACCGGGTTTCCCAAGAGGCGCGTGTTGGCGTCGTAGTTGGCGGCACCCAGTTCGATACGTGCCACATCCTTGAGTCGCAGCGTACCCGCCGGCCCCTGGGAACGAATGACGATATCGCCAAAGGCTTCCGGTGTTGCGAGACGGCCCTTGGCGGTAACGGTATAGGTCAGTTGCTGCCCTTCGATGGCAGGTTCCTGCCCCACTTTACCGGCAACGTTCTGCTTGTTCTGAGCGTTGATGGCGGTGGCGATATCGTTTGTCGTAATACCCAGCTGTGCCATTTTGTCCGGCCGGAGCCAGATACGCATCGAGTAATCCTTGGCACCGAAAATCTGGGCGTCGCCTACACCCGGCAGACGCTTGATCTCATCCAGAATATTGATGAGCACATAGTTCGAGAGAAACAGTGCCGAGCGGCTGTTATCCGGCGAGGTAATGGTGGACACCAACAGGATGTCATTCGAGCGCTTCTGCACCGTCACACCAAATTGACGGACGACATCCGGCAGACGGGGCTCGGCAATCTTGACCCGATTATTCACGTTGACCGTGGCCATATCCACATTCGTGCCTACCTCAAAGGTGGCCGTAATCGTGAGCAGACCATTCGAGGCCGCCGTCGAACTGAAGTACAGCAGATTTTCGACACCGGATAACTGCTCTTCAATCGGACCCGCCACCGTACGAATCAGCGTTTCGGTCGAGGCCCCGGGGTAGTTGGCCGAGACGATCACCGTGGGTGGTGCAATGTCCGGGTAGTGTGAAATCGGCAGAACCCGGCCAGCCGCCAGACCCGCCAGAACGATCACGATGGAGATCACCGTGGCAAAAATCGGCCGGTGAATAAAGAAACGGGAAAACACGATCAGCGTTCCTTATTTGCCGGTAGCGGCAGCGCCATTGGCCGCAGGGGCAGCCGGCGCCGGCACCACCGTGGCACCCGGACGAATCTTGATGATGTTATCAGTGACGATCTGCATGCCCGGCTGCAAGCCACCAAGAATGATCCAGTCCTTGCCCAACCAGAAGCCGGGTTTGACGGGTGTCGGGATCACCTTGCCCCCCTCGCCCATCACCCAGACCATATGGCCTTTTTCAGATTGCACCACGGCAGCCTGGGGCACGCGATAGACATCTTCCAGTTTGCCGGTGCTAATCCGGGCGCGCAAAAACTGCCCGGGCAATAGCTGACCATCCGGGTTGGCGAAAGTGGCACGCAACTGCTGCGTACCCAGTTTCGGATCGATAAATGATGCCTGAAAGTTAATGCTGCCCTTTTCCGGATATACAGTACCATCGGCCAGAATCACTTCTACGGTCGTTTCAACGGCGGGATCCAAACGCCCACCGGGCAAGCCAGCGGTATCCGCATCCGACAAACCGAAACGAACCCAGATGGGATTCACCTGATGAATCACGGTCAGCAGACTCCCATCGCTACTGGTCGTCATGAGGTTACCTTCGGAACGCTGGGCGCGTCCGGCAATGCCGGCTACCGGCGCCGTCACAGTACTCCATTCCAGATTCAAACGAGCCGCTTTGAGGTTGGCCTGGGCCATTTCGTCGGCCGAGACGGCGTCATCCATTTCCTTCCGGCTGACCGCTTGCTGGGCATAGAGTTTTTTCAGGCGATTGGCTTCACGGGCAGTCTGTGTCGCGCGGGCCTGGGCTTCTTCAAGTTTGATCCGATACTGATCCGGGTCGATCTGGAACAGCGGCTGCCCCACTTCCACACGCTGCCCCTCTTCATACAGACGCTTCACCAGGATACCGCCCACGCGAGCGCGCACTTCGGTCTCCTTGGCGCCTTCTGCCTGCGCCATCACCTCAATCACATTCGGCACCGTTGTCGGTTCCGCAACCAGAAGCGTCACCGGAATCGGCGGCGGTGCTTTAGGCATCTTCTGCCAGTAACTCCAGCCGTTCCAGAGCACGAAGGCCAGCACAACGATGCTACCCGTGATCCAGGTGCGGCGACGGTGTTCTTGCCATTGCCCCTGCCACAGCGTTATCAGCTTGCGACAGGCCGGTTGTTCAGCCAAGCCGCGGAAGTGAGGTGCCAAAGCCGCCATGCGTTGATTCAACCAAACTTTAATACGTGGCGCTTTCGGGGTCGGATTATTCGACGAATTCACAGACATGGCATATACCGAGTGACTGATTGTGCAGAACTGGTCATTATATACATTTCCGCATGTATGTATATTGCCTTATAATCCGGTCCATACCGACCTAGCCACATTCGACCAACGGATCCGAACCAGCCATGGCCCGCAAAACCAAAGAAGAAGCACTTGCCACCCGCGCCCAGATTATTGATGCGGCGCGGCGCGTCTTTCATGCGGAGGGGGTCAATCGTTCCACCCTGGATAAGGTCGCCAAGGCTGCTGGCGTCACGCGCGGTGCGGTGTACTGGCACTTCACCAACAAGGCGGAGCTTTTCCTGGCCGTCAAACAGACTTACATGAGCGAATTCGAGCTCCTGCAGTCTTTACTTCTCGATGACGCATCACCACTCGACGCCATTACGAAGTATCTACAAGCCCTCTTCACCGTCCTGCTGGAAAATCAGGAAGCCCGTGAAACCTTCGAAATTATCCTGCTGCGCTGTGAATACGTCGAGGACTTTCACGAAGTGCTACAGGTGATTACCGAGCCCTGTAGCGACATCGTGTCTGCTTACGAACACCTTTATCGTACAGCGGCCACCAACAACCAACTCAAACCCGGCCTGGATGCAAAGCTTCTAGCGCTGGACACGATGGCATTTGCCATCGGCACCATCCGCGCCATTCTTTCCGGACAACTCATCGATCTATACCGGGGCAAAACCACACAGCTGGTCAACGCCCATATGACACTGCGCCGCGCTTAATCGACTAAAGCGCTTCGCCTACCCAAGGCCCAATAAAAAAGCGCCGCATAGCGACGCTTTCATGCCACAAATAGGCCAACTTACTTGTTGGCCATGCCGGTAAACATATTACGGGCCTGCGACTGGATCTGCGTCTGCATGTTCTGAACCATCTTCTGACTCTGATCCATATAGGTCGACATCAGCGTCTGCATGGCTGGCCCCTGGAAGTTGAGGAACTGGGACCAGAGATCACTACTGTTACTGTTGCCCTGCATTTTTTTCTGAAAGTCGACAAAGGCCTTCATATTGGTTTCCAGATACTGCCCCAGAACCGACTGCATGGCATTGCCGTAGAAGCGGATCATTTGCGAGGACTGCCGGCGCTCGAGCACCTTGAGCA
>JALRGK010000124.1 GCA_023253415.1 Rhodocyclaceae bacterium | reverse complement strand
CGAGGTCATGAATTCAACCAGATCCTTGAAGAAGGGACGCTCTTTGTGCACTGCGTAGAACTGACCTGCTTCAGCTGCCGACAGGTGAACCAGACGACCGGCAACAACCTTCAGACCAGCATTTTCAAAGCGGGCAATGATTTGGCCAATCACATTCTTGGCGACGGCATCTGGTTTGATGATGGAAAGAGTACGTTGAATAGCCATGAAAAACTCCGTTCGGTCGGCAATTGATAAACCGCCATTTTAGCAGACCGGAGGGTCCTGCAGTGCACCATCGCGTGAAAAGCAGTACGCTCACCCGCTGATTTCACAGGCTTTTTTAGAATTTTACGTACCTGCCGCCGAGCGTGCAGGAACCCGCAACCTATCAGACCTTGAAATCTGTCACGGCAATGCCAAAACGGGCTAGTTTGTCATAGAGCGTTTTCGCAGGAATCCCAAGAATTCCAGCCGCATCGGCCACATGACCACTCGACAACCGAAGCGCGTTGACGAGCGCACCGTGTTCTGTTTTCTCAAGCATCTGATTTAGCGTCAAAGGCTGTTGCACATCATCCCCCGTCTCCCCCTCGGCAAAGGGAAAACCAATGGCAACCCGCTCGGCAAAGTTCTTGAGTTCGCGCGTATTACCCGGCCACGCATGAGAAACCAAGAAACGCAGCACCGTTGAGGAGGGTTCGACGGGTGGCATCGCATATTTTTCCCGGTAATAACTCAAGTAATAGTTGAAGATCAGCGGGATGTCCTCCGCGATTTCACGCAGCGCCGGAAGATAAAGATTCACCACATTCAGACGGAAGTAGAGGTCGCTACGAAACCCGCCCTGGTCTGACAGGGTTTTGAGGTTAACTTTTGTGGCCGCAATAATCCTGCAGGAAACGGGAATGGATTCATTGGCACCCAAGCGCTGAATCGTACGTTCCTGAATGGTGCGTAACAGTTTTGCCTGCAGCGCCAGCGGCATCGATTCGATTTCATCGAGAAAAATCGTGCCATTTTTGGCAAACTCAAATTTGCCGATGCGACGTTTCACTGCACCGGTAAAGGCACCCGCCTCGTGACCGAACAGCTCACTTTCGAAAATACTTTCCGGGAGTGCGGCACAGTTGATGGCGACAAAGGGGCCCGACCGTTGGCTGGCATAGTGCAGACTCTGGGCAACGACTTCCTTACCGCTCCCGGTTTCCCCATTGATCAAGATGTCGACCCCGGTGGGCGCTAAAGCACCGATCTGCTGCTTGAGTAAACGTACGCGTTCAGAGTGACCGATAAATACCGGCGCACCGATGGCCTGCTCTTTGGAAAGTGCCGTCACCTGATAGACGAGCCGCGCCTTATCAACGGCATTACGTACAGTGGTTGTTAGACGGTCCGAACTAAAAGGCTTTTCGATAAAGTCGAAAGCACCCTCGCGCATGGATTCAACGGCCATTCCAATATCACCGTGCCCGGTCATCACAATCACGGGCACCTGACGATTTTCGGCCAGTACACGACGCATGACACTCAATCCATCGTCATCGGGCAGATTGACATCGGTGACCAATACAAAGGGAAATTCAGGACGTTCGGCATGAAGAAATGCGCCAGCATTTACAAAACTGCGCACCTCAAAACCTTCCAGCATCAGCGCCTGGGCGCAACCACGGAGAATAGCTTCATCGTCCTCAATCAGACAAACTGTAACAACCAGATGATCTCCGGTGTGTATGCTCATGAATGGCTACCCGCATCCCGTAAATACAGCGTGAACTCCAACCCACCAGCCGGCAGATTGGCACAGGTGATTCTGCCACCAACCGAATCAACAATAAACCGTGTAATCGCCAATCCAAGACCCAGACCTTGTCCCGAAGGCTTGGTGGTATAAAAGGGTTCGAACAGTTTGTCGATTTGCGCATTGCTGATTCCAGGGCCATTATCACTGAAGTGGACAGTAACCTCTGATGGCGTGCGCTCCGCAACGATATCAATGTGCGCATCAGGCCGCCCACTCAAAGCATCAATGGCATTCGACAGCAAATTAACAAACACCTGCTCCAACTTGCCCCGCGAGCCAAAGACCTGCTCGTCCATGACGGAAATGTTCAAATTGATCGCCGCCTTTTCGACAAAGGGCTTCATGACCAGGAGCGCATTCTGGATCACAGACTTTAGCGGCACGGCCTCAATGCTCGTCGGATCATTGCGGTACAGGGTCTTTAGTTCTGAAAGGATGCTACCTGCCCGCGCAACCAGTTCGTTGATACTGTCGATGTTTTCAGTCACAACATCCAGACGGCCGGCATCAATGAGCTTCCGAGCATTCCCAGCATAGAGCTGGATCGCTGACAATGGCTGGCTCAGTTCATGCGTAACACCTGCTGCCATCTGACCTAGCACCGCCATCTTTCCCGCCTGAACAGCCTCGTCCCGCGTCTGCCGCAAAACCGCTTCAGCGCGTTCTAGCTCGGAAATCTTCGCGGTTAATTCCATCGTACGCTCCGCTATCTTGGCATCGATATCCGCGTATAGCTGACGTTTTTCCTGCCGTTCTCGTCGACGAAAATAAATGTTCTGCGCTGTAATCAGCAAAAACCCCATCGCAAAACCAACAGCAAGCGCTGAAGCAACCGCATAATTCCGAGCTTCGCGGGTATCGTTGATCTGGGCAATCTGCCAGCCACGACTACCGAGCGGTACCGATTGCACCATTAGCCGGTTGCCGCCAAGAAGACTAACCGGCTGTTTGAGATCCATCTGTACCTGAAACCCCATATGATTGAGTGGCGATAGTGACTGCCCCGGAAACTGGCGGGTATTCGCAATACGCTCTAAAGCAGCCTCATCTAGGATGCGCGTCGTTTTGTAGCGATTCGCCGGGTCAGAAGACAAGATCACAACACCATCTTCGTTAATCACAACGAGATCATTCTTGGTTTCGGAAAGCGCTTTCTGAATCTCCGCAAGACCAATTTTGATGGTGATAACGCCCAGCAGGTCCTGATCCGATTTGATCGGATAGGCGATGTAATAACCGGCCTTGCCGGAGGCGATACCGACGCCGTAGAACTTACCGACACCCTGCCGGACGGCATCTATGTAATAGGGGCGAAACGCATAGTTGTCACCCACAAAACTATCCGGTTTATTCCAGTTACTCGAAACGATGGTCAGGCCATGTTCGTTCATGGTGTACACGGTCTCGGTGCCCAGAATCTGATTGATTCGTTCTAGGTAACGATTTGCTTCACCGAGTATGCCTGATTTGTTGGCATGCTCCAGCGCGTTTCGGATCCGCCGATCCTGCGCGATGACCAGCGGTAATTCTTCATACTTCTGGAGCGTTGCATTAAGCGACAAGCTCAAACTCTCCAGATACTGGCGATTACGATCCACCTCGCGATCAATTTCCCGCGAGAACACGAATTGGTAGACCACATAACCGATCAAGACGCAGACAGCAATGATCAGCGCAAACAAGTAACGCGATTTGATCAAATGCGGCTTTGATGCAGAATGAAGAGACATACGTTAGAACAATGACGTCAGAGACAAAAGCATACGTTAAAAACAAGAACCCGGCTTCCGCCGGGCTCTCGTTGACACTAAACAACTAGCCGATCATACCAATGGCTCTTGGAAGCCACAGGCTAAGACCCGGCCAATAAGTGACGACAATCAGGAACACCAGCATGGTGAGCAGCCACGGCCATACCGCCACCGTGAGCTCGGTAATCCCCATCTTGGTAATCCCGGAGGCCACATAGAGATTCAGCCCCACCGGCGGGTGACACATGCCCACTTCCATGTTCACCACCATCATGATGCCGAAGTGCACAGGATCAATGCCCAACTTCATAGCCACCGGGAACAGAATCGGCGAGAAGATCAGGACGATCGACGACGGTTCCATAAAGTTACCGGCCACCAGCAGGATGATGTTGACGAAGAGCAGGAAGGTAATGACGCCGAGCCCATTGCCCAGCAACCATTCCGCCATCGCCTGCGGGATGTTCTCATGCGTCATCAGGAACGAGAACAGCACAGCGTTCGTGATAATGTAGAGCAGCATGGCGCTCATGTTGGCCGATGACAGTAGCACCCGCGGCACATCCTTGAGGCCCATGTCTTTGTAGACAAAGACCGCAATGGTGAAGGCATAGACCGCACTGATCGCCGCAGCTTCGGTCGGGGTGAAAATCCCTGTGTAAATGCCGCCCATGACCACGACGATGAGCAACAGCCCCCAGATCGATTCCTTGAAAGACTTCATGCGCTGCACGAAGCTGGCTTTAGGCAAACGCGGATAGTCATTCTTGCGCGCCAGATACCAGGTGGTTAGACCCAGCATGGTGGCTAGCATCAACCCGGGTACCACGCCGGCCATGAACAGGGCACCGACCGAGGTGTTGGTCGAGACCGAGTACATCACCATGACAATAGACGGCGGGATCAGGATACCCAACGCACCTGAGGTGGTGATGATGCCGGCACCGAAGCGGTTCGGGAACCCGGCCTTGACCATCGCAGGCAACAGGATCGAGCCGATAGCGACCACCGTCGCCGGCGAGGAGCCGGAAACCGCCGCGAACAGCGCACAAGCCACAACGCCAGCGAGGCCAAGGCCGCCATAAAAATGGCCAACCATGTCAGAGGCAAACCGGATCATCCGTTTGGCCACCCCGCCATGAGTGAGGAAGTTACCCGCCAGAATAAAGAACGGAATCGCCATGATTTCGAACTTCTCGATGCCCGTAAACAGTTTGAGCGCCACCGATTCCAGTGGCACCTGGGTCAACGTAAACAGGAATGTCAGCACGGTGAGACCCAGCGCGATCGAAATCGGCATACCGGTCAACATGAGCACCGTGAGGATGCCGAAGATGATCAAGGTACTCATTTGGCACCCCCTTCCTTACTCTCGGAATCTTTATTTTTGTCGAGTTCCTTTGGATACAGACCTTCAGCGTTCTGGAACCAGGGCGTATCTTCAGGCTTGCTACCCGGGCCGACCATCGGATCATTTTCCGTGTCATCGTCCAGGCCCTCAACGTGGCCATGATCGACGTGCGGCAGCTCACCGGTTTTGTTGAACGAGACCAACACCTGCAGGAAGCGGAAGCACATCAGGCCTGAGCCCAGCGGTATCGCCGAATAGACAATCCATGTGGGCCACTCCAGATCGGGTGTAACCGGACCTTCGAAATGCTCACCGGTATCGATACCAAAATAGCTCAAGCTTGCATAGCGCAAGCCGTTCTCCATCACAAAGTGATAGCCGAGATAGGCAATAATCCCAGTAAATAGGGCGCCGGCCATGAGGCCAAAACTGATGAACCATTTGCGCTTCTCATCCGGCAGACGGTTAATCATCACATCAACACCAACGTGAATGCCCGTACGAACCCCATAAGCAGCCCCGAATTTGGCCATCCAGACGAACATGATGATGCAGAGCTCCTGCGCCCAGCTGAAATTCAGCGTCAGCAGCCAGTCCTGCAGGCCGGGAAT
>JALRGK010000048.1 GCA_023253415.1 Rhodocyclaceae bacterium | reverse complement strand
TTTGTGATGAAATGGGGCTGTGGGAGTGTTAGATTTTGAAAAACTAGCCGTTAGAAAGTCGACTTTTGAGCCTATGGGGGCTGTGAGAGGCTGAGAGGGGTCTGGGAGGGGTCCGTATCGGCCATGGGTGTACCCTAGGCTGGTCTTGTGCACCAAAATCGTGCAAAAGTGCGGTTTAAAGCACCGTATCGATGCGTTTGACGATCAGCCAGACGCCGTTGCCCATGACCTGGTGCGTTTGCAACTGGATGATGTCGAAGTGCTGGCAGAGTTTGGGCAGCCACCAGGAGGTCGGTTTCTGGATCAGGTGGGCATTACGGCCGTCGGCCAGCACTTTACCGGCAGGGCCCATGTGAATGGAAAAGAACCCGATTTTGGTGGTGATGCGTGCGAGTTCGGCAATAACGTTATCCACAAGCTCGGGTTCGATGTGCTCCAGCACATCGATACAGCACACCAGATCAGCCGGTTGCGGGGTGCCGTATTCCGGGAATGCCGGGTCGTAGGGGTTGTAGACCGGGCTGATACCGGCCTGCTTGAGGCCAACCTGAAGATTTTTTTTACCAGCACCGTAGTCCGACACGCTTTGTGCGCCGGACTGACGGATCAGGTCGGCGACCAGCGGCGCAAATTGTAGCGAGGCAACGCCGTAATTGGGGTTCTGATGCAGCTCCTGCTGTAGCTTGCGGTATTCCTCGGTAATGGTCTGGGTCTGCGTATTCTCGGTCATGGCGGTTTGTCGTTGGAATAAGGGGCTTCTGTGGTGGGCTTCAGTTAATTGCGTACTTTATCAGCAGGCACGGCGGCTGGCGGCAGGAGTGTCCACATCTGGCCGTTCTGCTTCATACGACCGGCTTCTTTACCGGCATCGGCACCGAAGCCCCAGAAGAAGTCGGCACGTACGGCGCCTTTAATAGCACCGCCCGTATCCTGGGCCATGACCAGCCGCTGCATGGGTTTGTTGGTATTGGGGAAGGTGGTGTCCAGCCAGACCGGTGCGCCCAGCGGTGTGGCACGCGGATCAATGGCGATACTGCGACCTGGTGTGAGCGGCACGCCCAAGGCTCCGGGTGGGCCGGCATCCGGGTTGTTCGGGTCGGTCGGCAGGACCCGGAAGAAGACATAACTGGGGTTGGCGTTGAGCAGGGCCTGTACTTTGGCGGGGTTGTTGCGTGCCCAGTTCTGAATGCCCTGCATGGAGGCGGTGTCTTTGGTTAGGGCACCCTGCTTGATGAGCACGCTGCCGATGCTCTGGTACGGCTGACCATTCTGGTCGGCATAGCCAACGCGTAGTCGACTGCCATCTGGCAGTTGTACCCGGCCGGAGCCCTGGATCTGCAGGAAGAAGAGTTCGATCGGGTCATCGACCCAGGCTAGGGTGCGGGCGTTCATCCGGGATGGGTTGGCTTCGATCTGCTCCCGTGTCCAGTAGGGAATGACTTTGTTGTCGTCGGTCAGGCGCCCGCGGACGCGCTTGCCTTTGAGCTCGGGGAACAGGTCGCCGAGTTCAATGGTCAGCAGGTTGGGCGGGACGCCGTAGATCGGATAGCGGGCCTGGCCGCCGGCCTGCTTGGCACCTTTGAGCAGCGGTTCGTAGTAGCCCGTGAACAGGCCGTTCGCGGCACCGTCGTTCTGTACCAGCTGATAAGGCTGGAAGTATTTCTGATAGTAGGCACGCAGCGCCGACGGATCTTGTCGTTGGCTGTCGCTGAGGGATCGGGCTGCGTTACAGGCCTCCTGCCAGGCCGGTTTTTTACCGAGGGCGTTGCAACTCTGCAGTTGTGCAGGGAAGGCCTCGGTCAGGGTTTTGTCGTCGGACCAGCCGGGTAGATCGGACCAGCTGGCGGGCTTGAGCGGTTTGATGATCTGGACAGCGGGCGCGGGTTTTTCCGGGGCGGCGCAGGGTGGGCATTCGGTGGTGGCACAGCCTGCCAGAAAAAGGGCGGTGGCCGTGGTGCCGAGTAGGCCAAGCCCGCGAAATGCAGTAAGGTGTGCGCTGTGAATACGTGGTCGGATCATGGCCGGAGCAATCAAAAAAACCTATGAATAAAAGCGCCTCAAGTATACCGAGAGAAGACCTGTCTGGTGCGGATGCGCTGGCAGTGCTGTTGTTACGTGCCGAAGCGGTCCTCGCCCGATTGGAGGCGGTGTTGCCACCAATGGCTCACATGGAACCCGATTGGTCGGCTGCCGCCTGGCGCTGGGTGGTCAACAAACGATCGGGTGTCGGCACCCTGGTGGCGGTGCCGAAAGTTTCGACGATCCAGTTAAACGATCTGCGCGATATCGATGAACAGAAGGCGAGG
>JALRGK010000012.1 GCA_023253415.1 Rhodocyclaceae bacterium | reverse complement strand
GTTTTGAATTCTCCGAAGCGCAGGACGTTCTGGTCGAGGGCGAAACGGATGAAATCGTGGCTAAGTGACGACATGATGCAAAACTCTCAATCGTGGCTGGTAACAGTAAAAGCCAACATTATCTCAAACAACGACTAGTCTGATGCCTGCCCGGACAGCTGTTCAAGGAGCTTAAGAATCGCAATGGAGTCTTCTTCGCCCATGCCCGTTCCGACCATGGCCTTGAACATCTGTGCCGTGGCCGCAGAGGCTGGCAGGTAAAGGCCGAGATCATGCGCCGTCTGCATGACGATGTTCATATCTTTCTCATGCATCCAGCTTTTGAAGCCGGGTTTGAAATTGCGATCCAGCATGCGTTGCCCATGATTCTCCAGAATCTTTGAGCCGGCAAAACCGCCCATCAGCGCCTCGCGCACTCGTGACGGGTCGGCACCATTCTTTTTAGCGAAGGCAATGGCTTCAGCAACAGCCAGGACGCCAATACCCGTCAGAATCTGGTTCGCTGCTTTAGCGACTTGGCCCGTGCCGGACTCGCCGATATACACAACGCTCTTACCCATGCACGCAAATAGCGGCTGCACTTTGTCGAAAGCCACCGGATCACCACCCACCATAATGGACAACGTGCCTGCAATGGCGCCTACTTCGCCACCAGACACTGGCGCATCGAGGAAGGTGATACCCTGTTCTGTCAAATCGGCCGCAATGCTTCTGGCGGCAGCGGGTGGGATGGTACTCATGTCGACAGCAATTAAACCGGGATGTGCCCCTTTTACAACGCCTTGAGCACCCAGCATGACTTCACGGACATCGGGCGCATCCGCCACCATGGAAAAAATAACATCGACTTGCGCCGCTACAGCGGCCGGATTTGCGGCGCTTTGCGCGCCCGCTTCCAGCAGCGGCGCCATCGATTCAGGGCGGCGCGCCCAAACGGTGACCTCATGACCACTCTTGAGCAGATTGAGGGCCATCGGACGCCCCATAATGCCGAGACCGACAAAACCAACACGCATAACGACGCTCCTTGAAGATTTAGCACTGAAAGCATAGCCGCTTTAGGACTGAAAGATCTGCAATCGTTAGAATAGCGTACTCACCATTCATCGAGTTTCGTCATGCGCATCATCTCAGCCAACCTGAACGGTATCCGCTCCGCTTGGAAAAAGGGCTTTGCCGCGTGGCTGGCCACACAACAGGCCGATGCCGTGTGTTCGCAGGAGGTACGTGCCACGCTGAAAGACATGGCCAAAGACGGCACGATGGAGAATCCGGCGGGGCTGACCGGCTACTGGCACCTGGCCGAACGCCCCGGTTACAGTGGTGTCGGCATCTGGACACCCCACGTGCCCAAACAGATGACGCAGGGCATCGGCCATCCGGATTTTGATGCAGAAGGTCGCTATCTGGAACTGGATCTCGGCAAGGTGACCGTGGTGTCGCTATACCTGCCCTCAGGCTCCAGTTCACCGGAACGCCAAACCGCCAAGCTCCATTTCATGGATGAATTTCTGCCTCGCATGAAAACGCTAAAGGATTCTGGCCGTGAGGTGATTGTCTGTGGCGACTGGAATATTGCTCACAAAGAACAGGATCTTAAAAACTGGAAGTCCAACCAAAAGAATTCCGGATTTTTGCCGGAAGAGCGCGCCTGGATGACGACACTGCTTGATGAGCTGGGTTGGGTTGATGTGTATCGTGCGTTGCATCCGGATAACACCGCCGAATGCTACACGTGGTGGAGCAACCGCGGCCAGGCTTATGCCAATAATGTGGGTTGGCGGATTGATTATCAGATTGCCACACCGGGTATTGCCGCGAAGGCCACACATGCCACCGTGTACAAAGGCGAAAAGTTTTCCGATCACGCCCCCCTGATTATTGATTACGACTTTAAGTTGTAACCTGTCACAGATTGCAAGACACATCCCTTAAGCGTAGGCTAACCTTAAGGGGTGAGAATAAGT
Organism: Rhodocyclaceae bacterium; assembly: GCA_023253415.1. Classification (GTDB taxonomy): domain Bacteria; phylum Pseudomonadota; class Gammaproteobacteria; order Burkholderiales; family Rhodocyclaceae; genus Fluviibacter. The sequence goes on along the minus strand of JALRGK010000012.1, from coordinate 239 downwards.
CCCTCGTGAACACACTTTGAAAGGATTCACATGTCGAATACAACTGCCTCCAAAGACAAACTGGTTGCCGATCTGAAACTGGTTGTTGCAGACACGGAAGAGTTGCTGCGCGCCACGGCCGGCCAGGCGGGTGAAAAAGTGACTGAGTTACGTGCCCGTCTTGAAACGCGTCTCCATGACGCTAAAGTGGCGCTGGTAGATGCGCAGGCATTCGCAACCGAGAAGGCAAAAGCTGCGGC
>JALRGK010000205.1 GCA_023253415.1 Rhodocyclaceae bacterium | reverse complement strand
CCAGACTGGCTGGAGACCGAACGACCGCCATGCTTGGCCACTTTGGCACCCGCGGCTGCCGCCACAATCATCACGGTCGTGGAAATATTGAAGGTGTGCGCACCATCGCCGCCCGTGCCCACGATATCCAATAAGTTGTCGGCATCGGCAATTGAAACGCCGGTGGCGAACTCGCGCATCACCGCCGCCGCCGCGGCAATTTCTTCAATGCTTTCTTTTTTAACGCGCAGACCGATCAAAATGCCCGCAATCAGGACCGGCGACACCTCACCCGACATGATCTGGCGCATGAGCGAGGTCATTTCTTCATGGAAAATCTCGCGGTGCTCGATCAGGCGCTGCAGCGCTTCTTTAGGCGTAAACACGGTATCGGTGGTCATGCCTTAAAGTCCTTATATTCCTTAAATTCCTTGAGGAAGTTGTCCAGCATCTGATGCCCATGCTCAGTCAGGATGGATTCCGGATGAAACTGCACCCCCTCCACTGGCAGCGTTTTATGGCGCACGCCCATGATTTCGCCATCTTCGGTTTCAGCCGTGATTTCCAGGCAATTCGGCAGGCTGGCACGTTCAATGGCCAGGGAGTGATAGCGTGTACAGGTAATGGGGTTCGGCAAACCACGGAAGACGCCCACGTCCTTGTGGAAGACCGGCGAGGTCTTGCCGTGCATGAGCTGTTGGGCGTGGATGATCTTGCCGCCAAAGGCTTCGCCGATGGCCTGGTGGCCGAGGCAAACGCCGAGGAGCGGGATCTTGCCCGCATATTCTTTAATGGCGGCCAGCGATACACCCGCTTGCGCGGGCGCACAGGGCCCCGGCGAAATGACCAGATAGTCCGGCTTCATTTGGCCGATTTCATCGACCGTAATGGCATCGTTACGAATCACCTTGACCTCCTGTCCGAGTTCGCCAAAGTACTGAACCAGGTTGTAGGTAAAGCTATCGTAGTTATCAATCATCAACAGCATTGCAATGATCCTTGCACCCGAAAACTGGGTTGGAACAATAAAACAGCATTCTCGCCCAGAACGCGTTACTTAAAAAGCCAAGACTTCCTTGACTTAGACAAATTAGGCCCTATACTGACAATTGTTGCGGTGCACAAAACGTGTTTTTGCCCTGCACCGCCCGCAGTTTTCGCTTTTGTTTCGCTTTAATACCCACTGGATTACCCACTCTTTTAGGAGCATGACCATGAACCAGAACCTGAATTTCGACCAGATTTTTTCCGCCAACAAGGCTAACATCGACCTGCTGCTGTCGGTTGCCCAGACTGCCCTGTCGACCGCTGAAAGCCTGGCTGCACTGAACCTGCACACCGCCCGCGAAGTGTTCGCCGACAATGCCAAGAACGTGAAGACCCTGCTGTCGGTGAAAAACCCGCAGGAAGCCGCCGCCCTGCAAGCCCAACTGGCCCAGCCGGCTGTTGAAAAGGCCGTTTCGTACTCGCGTAGCGTTTACGAAATCTCGACCGGCGCTGCCGAAGAGATGAACAAGCTGTTCCAGGGCAAGTTCGGCGAGCTGAACAAAGCTGCTCAGGATCTGGCCCAGAAGACCGCCTCGTCGGCCCCGTTTGGTTCGGATGTTGCCATGGCTGCCGTGAAGCAAGCGGTTGCTGCTGCCAACTCGGCTTTCGACAACCTGAACAAAATGGCCAAGCAAGCTGCTGACGCCACTGAAGCCAGCGTCAACTCGGTAACCAACGCCGCTGTTAAGGCTGCTAGCAAGGCTGGCAAGTAATTCTTCGGCACCTGCTGAAGTAAAAAGCCCGGCCTA
>JALRGK010000112.1 GCA_023253415.1 Rhodocyclaceae bacterium | reverse complement strand
ATGGGGCAATCGGAAAGGCTCTGGCTGATGCCTTAGCCGGTCGGCAAATTCCCTTTGTGGTGGCGGAACAGAACCGTGAGGTCGTGCAGGCATTACGAGCCGTCAACATTGCCGCAGTATATGGCGATGCCGCCGAACCGGCCGTACTGATTCAGGCACATATCGCGGAAGCCGCCGTATTGGTGATTACCGCCAACGATCTGATGGCTATCCGCAATATGGTCGATACTGCCCGCACACTGAACCCCGACATCACCATCATGGTGGATGCTGAAGATGCGGCAACCTGTCAGGCGCTGGAAGACGGGCAGCTCGGCCAGGTCTACTTCTCTGATGCGCTGGTTACTCGGGCCATGGTCACAGCCATCGAGACCCGATATAGGAATGAAAGCAATCCCTGATCAGCGCATCCTCAAGCGCTGTGCGGCGGGAGGCGGGACGAGGGCACGGTAGGCATGCCAGGTGGCATGACCGGCAATCGGTGCCGTGTAGATCAGACCCAGAAAGCCCGTTACAAACCCCAGCGAAACCAGCACCACCAGAATCAGCGCCCACACCACCATGGCGCCCGGGTTCTTCGCCACCACCGCCAGACTCATGAGTACCGCTGTGATCGCATCTTTCTTCTGGTCATACATCAGCGGGACGGCCACCACGCTAATGGCGAAGATAAAGGCGGCAAAGAGTAGGCCAATGCCAAAGTAAACCACCACAAACTCCAGGTTTTCCAGGGTGAGGGCGGCACTGGCAAAATCACCCATGCTCGGTAGCCCCGTGTTATAGAACACGGCAAAAATCACGGCAGATGCGCGTGCCCAGATCAGCGCCACAATCAGGCTGACCAGCGCAAACAGAGACAGGTTACCCATATTGCCGCGCCATACGGTTAAAGACGCACGCAGGCTAGGTGGTTTTCCCTGTTCCAGTTGATCGGACAGGTGATATAAACCAATGGCCAGAATTGGCCCGAGCAGCATGAAGGCGCTGCTGGCGGCGAGGGTCAGGCCGTACGAGGCCCCGTTGAAGAAGGCGATCGTCCAGCCCATCAGGGCAAAACACACCCCGTAAAAGAGGCTGGCAAATTGTGCTCGCAACAAATCGCGGAAGCCTGCCTTGAGCCAGCTGAAGGGCGCGCGCCAGGAAACATCACGAATGGTTGAAAATTGCGACACCGTATCCGACGGGTCGTGCGGGGCTTGCGGGTTAGCGAGGCTCATGATCTTCTCCGGAAGAACCAACGCCTCTAGACTAAGCACAAAAAACCAAATTGTCTAGGACAACAGAAAAAATCAGGTTGAAGCACTCTCGCGTTCGGTGGGCACCTGATGTGCTTGCGCTGTTGACCCATGCGGATGCTTGTCACGTGACATCAGATCCAGCAACTTGGCCTCCGGGTCTTCGGTATCTCCGATCTGCCGCAAAAGCTCCGGTGAGGCATTCCAGATCGACGACGTGTCATCCCTGAAAGCAGCCAGCACCACCTCTTTATCGTTCTTCAAATCTTCTGACGCAAACTCGAGCGTTGAACCGCAGATACTCACTGCCGCCATCACGACCTCTTTATCACCGCGTAGCGCTTCGGAACCAAAGACAAAGGCGCTGGGCCAATGTTCAATGGCTTTGAGCAAGGTTTGCTTGCAATTCTTCAAGGCATCCGAGGCAAAATCGAAGGCCTCGATACTCACCGCAACGGCGGCCAGCACCACTTCAGGGTCATTACGGAGGGCGGGGGAGGCGTACTCCAGTGCCCAACCCTTCTGCTTCACTGCGGCCAGTACCACGTCCTTATCACCGCGCAGGGCTTCCGAGGCATTTTCTAGCGCATGGCCATCCAGAGATACCGCCCGGAGTACATCGTCTTTACAAGTCCAGTTCGTCATAGCTTACAAATACAGCGTGCAAAAATTAATCCGTCGCGTCTGTCAGTCGTTTGACTTCTTCAGTCACCGATTGTTTATCCACCGGGAAGAAGCCCGGTATGTTGTAACTGTTCAGTGATGAATAGCTGCTAAAGGCCATCGTCCACAATGGGAAACGGCGCTCCTTGGCGGGTACACGTGAAATCAGCATCACTTCGGTATGCCGCTGATCCTTGAGTAGCGAAGACCAGAGCGCATCCAGCGATTCGCTCGGTCCCTCAATCCATTGGGTAAAAAACTCACCATCGAAGATCAGATGCCCCGTGATATTGAGCTGGGCATTTCTGACTCGGGCTTGAGACAGCAGATTAAAAAGGCTGAGGTTGCCGATGCTGCCAGCACCTTTGGAGCGGTAAACCAGTCTTTCCAACATACACACACATAAATTTTTGTTTTATGCAGAATAGGGAAAAACAATAAATTTGTCTATCTTAATGATGAACAAAACAACAAAAAATTGACGTCAAAACAAGTTTTGTTCACCTTCTAATTATGCAATAAGCATATTAGATCATTTGTGTCCAGGACAATGCTTGACATCGCCTCCATTAAACCCTACCTTTTTACTTGGTTAAAACCTGGAAGCAGCCATCATGAAAACCAACCAATTTCCCCTCAGCGTTGCCTGGCTTGGCTACGGGGGGCTCATCCCGTTTCTGGCGTTTGCGGGGCTATCTCTCATGGAGCCAGCCCACCAGATCATTTATCGTGGCGCGCTGTTTTCCTACGGGGCGGTAATTCTCAGCTTCGTCGGCGCACTGCACTGGGGCTTTGCCATGACCTTGCCGGACTTCACCGACGATCAGCGACGAAGTGCGTACCTCTGGAGTGTCGTCCCTGCGCTCATTGCCTGGATCACCATCTTCTTCGGCCCGGTCACCAGTGGTCTTATCCTCATTCTCGGCTTTCTCCTGCAGTATTCACGAGATCTGGTTTTATGCCGTCAGGTTAGCTTGCCCAGCTGGTTCCTGCCGTTGCGATTGCGGCTCACCTCGGTGGCCTGTATCTCTCTGGGCGTGGGTGTCTATTCTGTCTTCTAGAGTTTTAGTCGGAGCCAGCCATAAGCTATGACACGTTTGAGCGTGTCACCATCGTACCGTATGATTAATTTTTTAAACGCAGTCAGGTCTACATCATGAGCAAAGTCAAAGCCTACGGCGCGCAAAGCGCCACCAGCCCGCTAGCCCCGCTTGACATTGAACGCCGCCCCTTGGCTG
>JALRGK010000221.1 GCA_023253415.1 Rhodocyclaceae bacterium | reverse complement strand
GAGAACTTCACGCACAGTGCGCATGGCCTTGCACTCCATCGCAAAACAATCCTGGAAAGTTTGCGCGATATAACGTGAGGCACCCCGGAAGCCCAGCATCGGGTTTTCTTCTTCCGGCTCATACAGGTCTCCCCCCAACAGCTTGCGGTATTCGTTCGACTTGAAGTCCGACAGACGCACGATCACCGGCTTCGGCCAGAAAGCGGCGGCAATCGTCGCCACGCCTTCCACCAGTTTGTCGGTGAAAAAGCTCACCGGGTCGGCATAGCCACGGGCACGACGTTCGATCTCTTCACGCTTGCTGGCTGGCAGACGATCGATTTCCAGAATCGCCTTTGGGTGAATGCCGATGATGTTGTTAATGATGAATTCAACGCGGGCAAGACCCACGCCTTCATTGGGCAGCTGCGCGAAATCAAAGGCCAGTTCCGGGTTACCGACGTTCATCATTATCTTGACCGGGATCTTCGGCAGTTCGCCGAGGTCACGTGTCGTGATTTCAAATTCCTGAGCACCACGGTAGACATGGCCGGTATCACCCTCAGCACATGAGACGGTGACGACTTCGCCTTCGGTCAGCGTCTCGGTGGCATCACCACAGCCGACGATGGCTGGAATACCCAGTTCACGCGCAATGATCGCAGCGTGACAGGTACGGCCACCACGGTTGGTGACGATGGCGGAAGCCCGCTTCATCACCGGCTCCCAGTTCGGGTCAGTCATGTCGGCAACCAGCACATCGCCCGGCTTCACGCTATTCATTTCAGCCGGATCGTTAACAACACGCACCGGGCCCACACCAATCTTCTGACCAATGGCACGGCCCGAGGCCAACACCTTGCCATAGGACTTGAGGGCGAATTTCTCGACCTTGTCTTTTGATTCTTGCGACTTCACGGTTTCCGGACGGGCTTGCAGGATGTACAGACGACCATCGGTACCATCACGGCCCCACTCGATGTCCATCGGACGTTCATAGTGCTTTTCGATGATGTCGGCAAAGCGCGCCAACTCCAGCACCTCTTCGTCACGGATGGAGAACTGGTGACGTTCAGCTTCAGCAACATCAACCGTATGCGTCGATTTGCCAGCCACCTTATCGGTCGAAAAGATCATCTTGATCAGCTTCGAACCCAGGTTGCGGCGGATCACGGCCGGGCGGCCTTCACGGAGCATTGGCTTGTGGACGTAGAACTCATCCGGGTTGACGGCACCCTGCACCACCGTTTCACCCAGGCCATAGGACGAGGTGACGAAGATGGCATCACGGAAACCGGACTCCGTATCCAGCGTAAACATCACGCCGGCAGCCCCCTTATCGGACCGCACCATGCGCTGAATACCAGCCGAGAGCGCGACATCGGCGTGTGCAAACCCTTTGTGCACGCGGTAGGCAATGGCACGATCGTTGTAAAGCGAAGCGAACACTTCCTTGATGGCGTGCAGGATATTTTCCAGGCCATGAATATTGAGGAAGGTTTCCTGCTGACCGGCAAACGAAGCATCCGGCAGATCTTCGGCAGTGGCCGACGAGCGGACGGCAAACGAGGCTTCGGGGCCGCTCTCGGCAATGAGTGCAGCATAGTGGACAGCAATTTCTTTTTCCAGTTGTTCCGGGAACGGGGTTTCAACGACCCATTGACGAATCTCGGCACCGGTCTTCAACAACGCATCGACATCGTCCACATCCAGGCTGGCCAGACGGGCATTGATCTTTTCGGCCAGACCGTTGTGGGCGAGGAACGCACGGTAGGCTTCGGCAGTGGTCGCAAAACCACCCGGCACCCGTACGCCAGCGGTGGACAGCTGGCTGATCATTTCACCCAGCGATGCGTTCTTGCCACCGACCTCTTCCACGTCAGTCATGCGCAATTCTTTGAAGTTTTTAACAAAGGCGTTCATAAAGATCCCAGTTGATGAAGGTTAAAAGTAAAGCGATAGAAAGAGGGCTAACTGCGAACCTGCCGCATCGGCTGGCTCGTTGATCGACGATCTGCGCGTAATTCGGACACTTCACGACGCGCCTGAGCACGCTGTGCCTGATGGAGCGTTTCACGGAAAAAACCGGCATGCGTGGCCGCTGCCTGACGAGCGGCCGCGGTCTTCTGTTGGCGGACGGCATCCACGATGGCCGTCCACTGGTCAACCAGCATGCGGCTAGCAACAGGCACACCGATCAACTCGCCCAAATTGAAGAGAATATCCTTCTGCAGCAAGCCTTGAACGACGGACATCATATGTGCAGCAAAGGCATTGTGCGCCGCTTCTGCCAGAGCCTGGTGAAAGCCCCGGTCGGCTTCGGCGACCAGATCAGCGCGCAATGACGCTATTGCCGATGTGGCGCTCTGTAAGGCCAGATCCAGATGTTGCAGATCAGCAGGCGTTGCCCGGCTGGCAGCCCACTCCGCACACTGTGTTTCGAGCAATGCGCGGAACTCCAGCAGATCACCCTCCAGGCCCGGGTGTGACTCAAGCATTTGCGCCCAGGGATTCGTCAAGGATTCATTCAGTTGATCAGCGACATAAGTACCGCCACCCTGGCGACTATAGAGCAAACCTTTGGAAGCAAGCTTCTGGATTGCTTCGCGCAGACTCGGACGGGACACCCCGAGTTCTAGGGCAAACTCCCGTTCGGCCGGCAGACGATCACCCGCCTTGAGCGCACCTTCAAGGATGCGCTGCTCCAGCTGGTGGGCAACCGTATCAGACAAACGTTGCGAGCTTTTGAGTTCCTGCGCCATGTCGAACAATCAATAATTGGTATTACCAATACTTGTTGGTTGGTCAATGTTCGACAATTTACCACACGATTATCTGAAACCCCTCATTTACCCCTGATTTAACAATGAAATATTTTCATTTGTCGAATTGTTTTTGGTATTACCAATTTACCACATAGACAGCATTGGTTTAGTTACAATGGACGTATGATGACAAAACGCACCGTATTCTTCGTTTCGGATGGCACCGGCATTACTGCCGAGTCGCTGGGTCACAGCTTGCTAAGTCAGTTTGAAGGCGTTGAATGGGTGCAACATCGACTCCCCTTTATCAACAGCCGTGAGAAAGCCCTGGAAGCCGTACAACGGATCGAAGCCGTTGCCGAGCGCGATGCCTGTTGCCCGATCGTATTCACGACACTGGTGGACGATGAGATATCGTCGCTACTCGAACAGGCACCGGCGCTCTGTCTGAACTTTTTCAAAACCTTTCTGGCGCCGATTGAAGCCGAAATCAATATTAAATCGACGCATACCGTCGGCAGAACGCATGGTCGCACCGACAGTTCGGACTATAAAAACCGGATTGAGGCGATTAACTACACGCTGGCACACGACGATGGGATTACCGATCGGGATCTGAGCACGGCGGACGTTATTCTCGTTGGCGTCTCCCGTTGCGGCAAAACACCGACTTCACTCTACCTGGCCATGCAATTTGGTATTAAAGCTGCCAACTTCCCACTGATACCGGAAGATTTCGAACGTGGCACGCTGCCCGGCACCCTTAAAGATCACAAGGCCAAGTTATTCGGGTTAACCATCCAGCCTGAACGGTTGTCCCAGATTCGCGAAGAACGGCGCCCGAACAGCAAGTACGCCTCACTGGCCAATTGCCGCCAGGAAGTGAATGATGCGGAAAAGATGATGCGACGCGAAGGGATTCACTGGTTGGACTCTTCCTCCAAGAGCATCGAAGAGATTTCAACGACAGTGATGCAGGAAATCCGGCTGGAAAATAAAGCAACGGCGTTTTAAATCGCAGGCACGTCGCTAGCACGCCCACTGCTGCGCTGGCGAACCTGCTCAAAGAGACACACGGCTGCCGCCGCATTCACGTTTAACGATTCCATCCCACCCGGCATGGGTATCGTGATACGTTCGGTTGCCCGTGCCGACAAGACCGGATCAACGCCCTGCCCTTCGTTACCAAATAGCCAGGCCGTCGGCTGTCGCAAATCATGCGTATAAAGTGATGAGCCACCGTCCAGCAGGGTCGCTGCAATTGAGCCCTGATAACTGGACAGAAAAACGCCCAGATCAACTTCGGTGTGAACGATTGATAACCACTGCGCCCCCTGGCCTGCCCGTAAACAGCGGGGCGACCAGGCATCAGCACACCCCGAGGACAATATGATCTGACGCGTACCCGCTGCGATGGCGGTCCGGATCAAACTGCCCACATTACCGGGATCCTGCACCCGATCCAGTACCAGCGTATCGATGGTCGGATCAGGGGCTGCATCCGGAGACGGGAGAGAGGCCACCATGATCAAACCACTGGGAGAATCCGTTAACGCGATCTGATCAAAAATTGCATCCGGTAAGAGGACGATACGCGCCTTCGCGCAGCGCGTTAGCAAGGCCAAGACTTCAGCATCCTCAGCCGCTCGTTCGGCGACGGCCACAATCTCTGGCTGCCGATCTGCTGCCAGCTGTATCTGCAAGAGATGAACACCTTCGGCGAGCAGCAGACCACTCTCCCACCGGGCCCGCTTACTGTCTGCCAGTTTTTTCAGGTGCTTGACCAGTGCGTTCTGACGAGAGGTGATCTGCTCCATCACATCAATCCGGGTAAGACACACTGGGCCACCGGGCCAAAGCTGCGTCGATGGGCCGCGACAGGGCCGTGCTGACGCAACGCGGCCAGATGATCCGGTGTTGGATAGCCCATATGTTTGGCAAACCCATAGAGCGGATACTGGGCATCCAGAGCGACCATTTGCGCATCGCGCACCGTCTTGGCCAGAATCGAAGCCGCAGAAATCGCCGCTTCCTTGGCATCGCCTTTGACAATTGCTTCCGCCGTACAACCTAACCCCGGTGGCACGCGATTGCCATCGATGAGAGCATGGGTCGCGGTCACACTTAAACCTTCAACGGCACGACGCATGGCCAGAAACGTTGCCTGGAGAATATTGATCTGATCGATTTCTGCCGCACTCGCCTCAGCCACAGACCAGGCAATGGCTTTTTCTCGGATTTCCGTAGCCAGACGCTCTCGCACCTTGGCACTCAGTTTTTTGGAATCGGCGAGTCCGGCAATCGGACGGGCAGGATCAAGAATCACTGCAGCAGCCACAACGGATCCTGCCAATGGGCCACGACCAGCCTCGTCGACACCACACACCCACAAGGTCATGAACGCACCGGCTTGATACACGCCACGATGGCATCAGCGGCACGTTCTGCCGTGTTCTGACGGAGTTTCTGATGAATCGAGGCAAACGCACTTTCCATCTCTGCGCGACGATTCGGCTGCCGCCAGAGGTGAATGAGTGCGTCCGATAATTTCTCGACGGTGGCATCTTCTTGCAAGAGCTCCGGCACAACCAAACGGCCCAGCAGGATATTGGGCAACCCGACCCAGGTCAGATAGCGCAACTTTTTATACACCCAGGCAGAAAATGCAGAGATCCGGTACGTAATAATCATCGGACAACGCAGCAAGGCAGCTTCCAGCGTTGCTGTGCCGCTGCAGACCAGAGAGAGATCACTGGCGGCCAATGCGTCGC
>JALRGK010000219.1 GCA_023253415.1 Rhodocyclaceae bacterium | reverse complement strand
AGGGTGGCGACTACACCAAAGAGGTCTATCCGAAGCTGCGCGCTGCCGGCTGGAACGGTCACTGGATCGATGCCGCCTCGGCGCTGCGCATGGCGGATGACGCCGTGATCGTGCTCGACCCGGTCAACCGTGCCGTGATCGACTCGGCGCTGGCCAAGGGTGGCAAGAACTGGATCGGCGGTAACTGCACCGTGTCGCTGATGCTGATGGGTCTGGGCGGTCTGTTCGAACATAAGCTCATCGACTGGGTGTCGTCGATGACCTATCAGGCGGCCTCGGGTGCCGGTGCACAGAATATGCGCGAACTGATCGCGCAGATGGGCACGATTCACGCGTCGGTGGCCGATCTGCTGGCCGATCCGAAGTCGGCCATTCTGGAAATCGACCGCAAGGTTGCCGAAACGATCCGTTCGGATGCGTTCCCGAAGAAGAACTTCCGAAATACGCCGCTGGCCGGTTCGCTGATTCCCTGGATCGATGTGCCCGTTGAGCATGGTCAGTCGAAGGAAGAGTGGAAGGGCGGTGCCGAGTGCAATAAGATCCTCGGCAACCCGGCGTTCCGTTCAGCCGGTTCGATCCCCATCGACGGTCTGTGTGTGCGTATCGGCGCCATGCGTTGTCACTCGCAGGCGTTGACCATCAAGCTCAAGAAGGATGTGCCGCTGGATGAAGTCAGCGACATCATCGCCAAGGCCAACGACTGGGTGAAGGTGGTGCCCAATGATCGCGAGATCAGCGAGCGCGATCTGACGCCGGCCGCCGTGACGGGTACGCTGACCGTGCCGGTCGGCCGTCTGCACAAGATGGCCATGGGGGATGATTACCTGGCGGCGTTTACCTGTGGTGACCAGCTGCTGTGGGGGGCGGCGGAGCCCCTGCGTCGTATGCTCCGCATTCTCGTTGAAAATTAATGCCCGTTGCCAGGGCGAATCGCGGTGTTGCGCCTGTCGTTGCAAATTCGTCGCTCCCTCGCCTAGCAGTGAGCTATGTCTCGGTCGCTCCGTGCAGTGCGCCTAGCGCTTCATCCCTGACAACAAGCATTTGAAACCTTAAACGCCTCACAGATTGTGGGGCGTTCCTACTCTGTAAAAGCGAATAGATGAACGTTCCTGATTGGCCCTGGATTGTCGGTGGCCTTTTTCTCCTGTTGATAGGTATTTTCTTTGGCGTGAATCTCGGTCGTGTCGGCGAGCGTGCGCGTCATGGCGACCCCAAGGCTGCACGAGACGAGTTACCACGTATGACGCCACCACCGAAAGTGGATTGGGGTTCGATTAATCTGGATCTGTCAGCGCCGGCTCAAGATAAATCTGGCGATTCACAATCCCGTAAGCACTAAACCATCGCGGCTACGGGACCAGATGACGACGACTCACGCTGCTTTTACGCTGACGCCGGCAATGAAACTGCTGGTGGTGGTGGCGATGGCAGTCGCGCTGCAGTCTGGTGTCGGTTTGCTGTTGGCAGTTGCTGCAAGTATCTATGTCCTGCTCGTGCATCGCCATCGTTTTATGAAGCTTGTGCGCCGCGTGCGGTTGCTAATACTGGTGCTGTTTGCGGTGACGCTCCTGATGACGCCGGGTACGGCGCTGTTCCCGGCGTGGGGTCTGTATCCGACGGTCGAAGGGGTGACGCTCGCGCTCACGCAGTTGCTGCGTCTGGTGGGCATGCTGGCGGCCGTGACCTGGTTGCTGGATACGACAGACGACCGTAGCCTGGCTGCAGGCTCTCTGGCGTTACTGCAGCCTTTAGCCGGTCAGCGTCAGTGGCCGGAGCGGGCGGTGGCCCGTCTGTTACTGGTGTTTCATTATCTGGAGGCGGCGCCCAGGCCACGCCATCTCAAGGATATGCTGGTGTTGGCCGGCGAGGATAACCTGGCGCCTTTGCCGGGTGCGCCGGATGTGCTGACGCTGGATGGGGCGGTGCTGACTGGGCGAGATCGGTGGTTTGGTCTGGGCGTTCTGGGGCTGGCGGGACTGTGTCTGTTTGCCGGAGGGTCGCTATGACCGTGCAACGCTGGGCGCTTGGTGTCGAGTACGACGGGGCGGCATTTCATGGCTGGCAGAGCCAGCCACCGGTGGCGCAGGCCGTTGTCGGGCGGGCCGCAGGCACCGTGTTGCCCACCGTGCAGGGGGCGCTGGAAGCAGCGTTGTGCCAGATTGCCGATGCGCCTATTACGGTGATTTGTGCGGGTCGCACGGATGCCGGGGTGCATGCGACTGGGCAAGTGGTGCATTTGGATACATCGGCTCATCGTCCCGATACCGCCTGGGTACGGGGTGTTAATGCGTTACTACCGGCATCGTGCGCCGTGCGTTGGGCGGTGCCTGTCACGACTGATTTTCATGCCCGATTCAGTGCGACTGGCCGGCGTTATCGTTACATTCTGCTGAACCGCCCGGAGCGTCCGGCCATACTGGCGGGGCGGGCAGGGTGGTTTCACCGGCCGCTGGATGCGGCGTTGATGGCTGAAGCGGCGTCAGCGCTGCTCGGGACACATGATTTCAGCACGTTCCGTGCCGCCGAATGCCAGGCTAGATCACCGGTGCGCACGATGACTGAGGCCACGGTCCGTCGGCAGGGTGACTGGCTGGTCTTTGATTTTGCCGCGAATGCGTTTTTGCAGCACATGATCCGCAATCTGGTGGGTGCGCTGGTGCATATCGGTAAGGGGGCAGCACCTGTGACGGCGATGGGTGATTGGCGCTCGCAGCGCAATCGGACGCTGGCGCCGCCGACGTTCATGCCGGATGGCCTGTATTTGACCCGTGTCGATTATGATGCGGTATGGCAGTTGCCATCGACCACCGGTCAGGGACTGTCCGGTGATCCGTTACAGATATTCAACTTCTGACAGATGATAGCTATGAATCTGCTGACCCGAATCAAAGTCTGTGGGCTGACCCGCGTTGAAGATATTCAGGTGGCTGTGGCAGCCGGTGTCGATGCGATCGGTCTGGTTTTCTATGCGGATAGCCCGCGCCATGTCACGATTGAGCAGGCGCAGGCCCTCTGTCGGCATATCCCACCCTTTGTCACGGTGGTCGGACTGTTTGTGAATGCCTCACGGGCAGAGGTGCATCGCGTCATCGAGGCGGTGCCCCTCAATCTGCTGCAGTTTCATGGCGATGAAACGGTTGACCAGTGCGAAGGTTTCGGCCTGCCTTATCTGCGCGCGGCACGCGTCCGGCCGGGGGTCGATCTGTTAGAATTCGCTTCGCAGTTTCCCTCGGCGCGCGCCCTGTTGCTCGACACCTGGACCCCGGCTTACGGCGGGAGCGGGGAGTCCTTCGACTGGTCGCTAATACCGTCTTCCTGCCCTTTGCCGGTGATTCTCTCCGGCGGCTTAAACCCTGGCAATGTGGCTGACGCCATTCGCCAGGTCCGGCCGGCGGCGGTGGATGTGTCTTCCGGGGTGGAGTCTGCCAAAGGCATCAAGGATGCCGAAAAAATTCGTGCTTTCGTCAACGCTGTTCGCGGCATCTGACGGAAGCAAGCTACAGCTGGTTTGAAAGACGGATGATGAAACCCTACGATTTTCCCGATGCGCGTGGTCACTTTGGTCCTTATGGCGGCTCTTTCGTATCTGAAACGCTGGTGGCGGCCCTGGATCAACTGAACCATGCTTATGATCACTACAGCCGTGATCCGGAATTTATCGCCGAGTTCCAGCAGGAGCTCAAGCATTTCGTCGGTCGGCCGAGCCCGATCTATCACGCCAGGCGCTGGAGTGAAACCCTCGGTGGGGCGCAGATCTATCTGAAGCGTGAAGATCTCAATCACACGGGGGCCCACAAAATCAACAATACGATTGGCCAGGCATTATTGGCCAAGCGGATGGGGAAGCAGCGCGTCATTGCGGAAACCGGCGCAGGTCAGCATGGCGTTGCATCAGCCACGGTGGCTGCCCGTTTTGGTATGAAGTGTGTTGTCTACATGGGCGCTGAAGACGTGGGTCGTCAATCGGCCAATGTCTACCGGATGAAACTGCTGGGGGCCGAAGTCGTCCCCGTGGAAAGCGGGTCGCGTACGCTCAAGGATGCACTGAATGAAGCCATGCGCGATTGGGTGACGAACGTTGAGGATACTTTCTACATTATCGGCACGGTGGCCGGTCCGCACCCGTATCCGATGATGGTGCGTGATTTCAATTCGGTTGTCGGCAAGGAATGCGTCAAGCAGATGCCGGAGATGGTCGGACGTCAGCCGGATGCCGTGATCGCCTGCGTGGGGGGTGGTTCGAACGCGATGGGCATCTTCTACGACTTCATCCCGCACGAGAATGTGCGGCTGATCGGCGTGGAAGCCGCCGGTGATGGTCTGG
>JALRGK010000218.1 GCA_023253415.1 Rhodocyclaceae bacterium | reverse complement strand
TCGGTTTTCAGGCTCTCAAGAGATTTGAGCATTTTCTGCTCGGTAATTTTTTTCAGTTCGCTCATGTTAAACAACCCCATCCATCAGCAGTAAACGAGTGTGCCTTCAGCGGCACCCATGACCACGCGCTCCAGCGCACCGGCTTCGAAAATCGAGAACACATTGATCGGCAGTTTCTGATCGCGGCAGAGCGCAAACGCCGTTGCATCCATAACCTTCAGGTCCTTCTGAATAGCTTCGTCAAACGAAATCGTTTCATACTTGGTCGCCGAAGGATCCTTCTTCGGATCCGCCGTGTAAATACCGTCCACCTTGGTCGCTTTCAGAACAATTTCTGCACCAATCTCGGCACCGCGCAGCGCCGCTGCGGTGTCGGTCGTAAAGAATGGATTACCGGTACCTGCCGCGAAAATAACAATACGTCCCTGTTCCAGATAACGAATGGCCTTACCGCGCACATAGGGTTCAACCACCTGTTGAATATCCAGTGCAGACTGCACGCGCACCGGCAAACCCGCGAGGCGCATGGCATCTTGCAGGGCCAGACTGTTCATCACTGTAGCCAGCATGCCCATGTAGTCTGCCTGGGCGCGATCCATACCTGAGGCCGAAGCTGCCACACCGCGGAAAATATTGCCGCCACCAATGACAACGCCCATCTGGACGCCGAGGTCAGCCACTTTCTTGATTTCTGCGACGATACCGTTGATCGTCTGACGATTGATGCCGTACGCATCATCGCCCATCAATGCTTCTCCGGACAGCTTGAGCAATATGCGTTTGTATTTGGGCGTTGCCATAAAAAACCTTTCAATACAGAAATGCGTGCATCAAGAATCCGGTGGGTCGCACCACCGGCGCGACCCCACTCAGAACAAATTACTTCTTAGCGGCAGCTGCAGCTTGCTGCGCAGCCACTTCGGCAGCAAAGTCATCAACCTTCTTCTCGATGCCTTCACCAACGATGTACAGCGTGAAACCCTTGATCTGGGCGTTCTTCTGCTTCAGCAGTTGTTCGATCGTCTGTTTGCCGTCTTCAGCCTTCACGAAAACCTGACCCATCAGAGTCACTTCCTTCAGGAACTTCTGAACCGTACCTTCCACCATCTTGGCAACGATATCTGCCGGCTTGCCCGATTCAGCAGCCTTTTCGGTCGCAATACGACGCTCGGTTTCAATCAGTGCAGCATCAACGCCCGAGGCGTCGAGCGACTTCGGCTTGTTGGCTGCAATATGCATCGCCAGATCCTTGGCCAGAGCTTCGTCGCCACCTTCCAGATCAACCAGGACACCGATCTTGCTACCACCATGAATATAGGAAGCAACCTTACCAGCACCCTCGATACGCACAAAACGGCGAATCGACATGTTTTCACCGATCTTGCCGACCAGCGCAGCGCGCACAGCTTCAACGGTCGAACCATCCATCGGCAGCGCCGACAGTGCAGCCACATCGGCCGGATTCTGCGTTGCCACCAGTTCGGCAACCTTGCTCGTAAAGGCCAGGAAATCATCGTTCTTGGCAACGAAGTCGGTTTCGCACTGCAGTGAAATGAGTGCGCCACCGCTTGCGGCAACGAGACCGTTGTTCGCGCTGCGCTCGGCACCACGCTTGGCTGCCTTGGCTGCACCGGAGATACGCAGGATCTCGACAGCCTTGTCGAAATCACCATCGGCTTCTTCGAGTGCCTTCTTGCACTCCATCATGCCGGCAGCGGTGAGATCGCGGAGCTTCTTTACATCTTGGGCGCTAATGGCCATGTTCTGTCCTTCGTGTGACATGCATCGGGTCGGGTACGGAACCCGACCCGATGC
>JALRGK010000003.1 GCA_023253415.1 Rhodocyclaceae bacterium | reverse complement strand
CGGAACAGATTACGACGCGGATCGATCTTCTCGATCACGGCCTGGTGTTGGCTGACATCACCGGAATTACCCAGATCCGTTAAATGAACAACATCATTAACGGCGACTTCATGTTTTTTGCCCCGTGCGATCGCATGCCAGAGTACACCCCCGGCATCACGGGCAACATAGTGACGGCCATGGCTGGCAATGATGTGGGCACTGAATGTCTGGCTCATACGCGTGTTAAGGCTTTATGAGCCAGCATTTCGAGATGCCGGATACGCAAGGCTGCCGGTGGGTGGCTGTCGTGAAATAGCGAGTAGAGGGCATCGGGTGTTAATGTGGCAGCGTTCTCTCGGTACATGGTAATCAGAGCCTGAATCAGTGCCTGTGCATTGCTGTTCTGTGCGGCATAGGCATCCGCTTCGTATTCGTGTTGACGTGAGAGGGCGTTGCTCAATGGGGTCAGTGGTAGCAGACAGAGTGGCATAGTCAGGCTGAAAAGGGCCAGAGCGGTAGCCGGGTTGGCAACATTAACGCCGAGTCCCATATAAAACCATGGCGCATGCAGTAACTGAAATAACGCCCACAAAAGCACCATGGAAATTACTGCCATCAGCACGAGTCGCTTTTGTAGATGTTTGCACTGGTAGTGACCGATTTCATGGGCGAGCACGGCTTCGAGCTGCTCGGGCGTTAGCTGATCAAGAAGCGTGTCGAAAAGGACGATGCGCCGGTTGTTGCCAAATCCAGTGAAGTAGGCGTTGGCATGGGCTGAGCGCTTGGAGCCATCCATCACAAATAGACCGGCAGCACTGAAGCCGCAGCGGTGGAGCAGCGCATCCAGTTTCTGCTTGTGGGGACTATCCGGCATTGGCGTGAATTTGTTAAACAGCGGCGCGATAACAACGGGGTAAATAAAGAGCAGCAATGCGTTGAACATCATCCAGCCCAGCCAGGCCCAGAACCAGCTCAACGGGGTGGCCAGATCGAGTAGCCAGAGAATCAGAGAAAGCAAGGGTAGTGCGATAACAAGGCTGATCAATGCATTGCGTAACAGGTCCGTGACGAATAAGCGGGGCGTCATGCGGTTAAAGCCAAACTGGGCCTCCAGACGAAATTGACGATAAATACCCAGGGGTAGATCTACCAGACTGGAAACAAGTCCGAGACTGATGAGAAAAACGAGACCTGTGCCCAGCGTGGCCTCATGGCCGGTAACCGTGGCTGCCATACGGTAGAGCACGTTGATACCACCACCCAGGGTAAGCAAGAGGAGCCAGGCCGTATCAATGATCAGGCTCAACTGTCCCAGTCGCATCTTGGCCTGTGTATACGCGGCAGCTTTCTGGTGTGATTCCAAATCTATAACGTTGCAAAATGCTGCCGGGACCTGTTGTTGATGGCGTTGAGCGCTGGCGGATTGCCGGGTGTTTAGCCCGAGCTTGATCAAGAGATTCAAGGCGATCAGTGTGAGGAAGAGTAATGAGATTTCAGACATAACAAGCAGTTAATTGGGCGGGTGAATTCGACGCCGCTGTGACACAATGTTGCATCTTAAAGCATCAGGCAGAAGGTAGCGTAGATATGACGGTTGATCAGAGACGGCTCGTTTGGCTGGATATGGAAATGACGGGGCTGGATCCGGATGCGGACACCATTCTGGAGCTGGCCATGGTGGTCACGGATGCCGATCTGAATGTGGTGGCTGAATCACCGTCCTGGGCTGTGCATCAACCGGAAGCTGTATTGAACGGCATGGACGAGTGGAATACCCGAACGCATGGTGGTTCCGGTTTAACGCAGCGTGTTCGCGAGTCTCATCTGAACATGGCGGCGGTGGAGCAGGCAGCGATCGCATTTATGCAGGATTGGGTGCCAAAAGGTGTCAGCCCGATGTGCGGCAATTCCATTTGTCAGGATCGCCGCTTCATGGCCCGTTATATGCCAGTGCTGATCAACTGGTTCCACTACCGTAATCTGGACGTCAGTACCATCAAGGAGCTATGCCGTCGCTGGCGCCCGGACCTGTCGGCACAAGTGAATAAAACGGGCGCCCACACGGCGCTGGCTGACATCCACGAATCAATCGATGAATTGCGCTACTATCGGACACACTTTATCAGGGATTCGGCAGATCATCTGTAGGCCGATAGTAGAGCGTGTAGCGCTCTGCACGGTTACCTCGGCGGTGGCCTGTCCAGATTTTGGTAGCAGCCTCCCACGCTTTTGGTGGTTTGACGTCTGACTGGTTACCGGGTGTTTCGGTCAGTAACCAGCGGCAGCTTTTTCCTGAGGGAATGGCAGAGCGCGGCATGGCGCGATTGAGCTCATAACTCAACGCCGCTCGGGCATCATCCGAGACCTTGTACGTTGCAATGCAGCCCGGGGCCGAGATCTGCTGATTCAGTTGTGCCGCCATGCGGTTAAACGTCATTCCGTGATCCAGCCAGGGTGACCAGAGTGCGACCACAAGTGCCCAGATCAGGGTGATACCGGCAAACCAGTGCTGGATACCGCGTACGGGGGAGCGCGGAATATTGCGCATCAGCACGAACCAACCGATCGTGAGCAGGAACGCAACCGCAGGAGCCACCACGGTGAGCGGTGTCCGGAAACCGGGCTCTAGACGTGTCACCGTTTCTGACAGGTGCGACGGCCATCCGAAGTGAATGGCACTCCAACCCAGCCAGACGAAGGCCGCTGTGAAAGTGAACAGCGTCAGGGTAAAGGCATCCAGCATGTTGGCGGCACCACGACGCAGGTGTGTCACAGAGGCGGTGGCCAGCAACAGCATGGGCATCAGGAGCACCAGGCTCTTGGAGGGTCTTGGTGCTACGCTCATCACGTCGAATGCCAAGGCACCGAAGAAAACGGCGAGAGGAATGATGGTTTCCCGGTGCCAGAAGGTCAGTCTGCGGCGCCAAAAGGTCCAGGCTGCAATTGGCCAAGCCGGCCAGGTTGCCCATGCCAAGAGCTTGACGAAGCTGAGCGTTGCGCTGGGGAGCTCTGACAGGTTGCGGAGGGTGGTTACTGGCCAGATGGCTTCGAAGAGCGCATCAGCGAAGTTAGCCGTTTGCGGTTCGCCAAAGGCAGCGGCATGGATAAACCAGGAAAAACCGATGAGTAGGCCGAGCATGAGGGCGATGAGCGTGTTCAGGCGCAGCCGGGGTTTGATGAGGAACAGACCCAGTAAGACACTGATTAATGGCAGGGTAATGCACAATCCACCAGAGAGTAGGGTGACGCCAATGCCAAGTGCCGTGAGCAGAGATCCGGGTGATACCTTTTCGAAACAGAGCCGGCTTGCCCCCCAGAAAAACAGGGCGTAGCCCGTCATAATGGCCAAATCGGGTTGAGTTTCGTGGGCGCTGAGCATGAGCCCTGGTGCACTCAGTGCCAGGAAGGGTAAGACTCGCGCATCGTCATTGCTCAAGGTGGTCAGAGCGGCCTGGTATAGGGCGTACAGCGTGGTGCCGACCCAGAACAGGTTGCCGATACGGGCCGCATCAGGTAGTGACAGAAACAGACTGAATGGCCAGGCGATCAGGGCGTTGACCCAGTAATAGAGCGGTGATTGGTTCCAGACCTCACTCTGGAAGGTTGGAGTCAGCCAGGAACCGCCTTGCAGTAACTGCAGGATGACGCCGAAGTGCTCTGCGTCGTCTCCGCGCCATGGGTCACGTCCAACCAGGCCCGGTAGCAGTAACACTAGGGCGAGACAGACAGCAACCGGCCAACCCATGAGCAATGGTTGCCGAGAATAGGTGCTCCAACGTACCGGCGCGTCCGGTTTTGCTGAAGGCGGGGAGGGTCTCAGATCAAGGAAAGACATGATTCATTGTAGCGTCAGGGCATGAAAGCAAAAGGGCAGCCTAGGCTGCCCTTTGATCGTTTGATCGTGCGAAGGTCTTAGGCAGACTTGCGCAGGCCGCCGAACTTCTGACGGAACTTTTCGACGCGACCAGCCGTATCCACGATCTTCTGCTTGCCGGTGTAGAACGGATGGCAGTTCGAACAAACTTCAATGTTCAATGCCTTGTTCATGGTCGATTTGGTCGTGAACTTTTCACCGCAGGAGCAGGTGACTTCGATATCGTTGTATTCGGGGTGGATGCCAGACTTCATTTGAAAGAATCCTAGTTTTTAGTTACACCGATCCGGCGATTGTGGCGGGATCACTTAAGTTTTGAATTATCGCTGAATTTTCAAGCAATTGCAACGGCTTTATTAGCCGCGGCGCATGGCGTCGAAGAATTCGGCGTTGTTTTTGGTCGAGCGCGCGGCCGATGGCCTGGCGGATCCAGAAGGTGGCGTACGTGGAGAACTTGAAGCCACGGCGCCAGTCGAACTTGTCGACGGCATGCTCGAGACCGAGGTTGCCTTCTTGGATGAGGTCGAGCA